>CAYYOE010000020.1:0-23420 GCA_964473055.1 uncultured Rhodobacterales bacterium
GTGGCTGCGGGCCTGTACCCCTCGCCCTTCCCGCACGCCCATGTGGCGACCACGACGACCCACAAGACCCTGCGGGGCCCCCGCGGCGGCATGATCCTGACCGATGACGAGGCGTTGGCCAAGAAGTTCAACTCGGCCATCTTCCCGGGCATCCAGGGCGGCCCCCTTATGCATGTGATCGCGGCCAAGGCGGTGGCCTTCGGCGAGGCGCTGCGGCCCGAGTTCAAGACCTATCAGGCGCAGGTGATCAGGAACGCCCAGGCGCTTGCCGACCAGTTGATGAAGGGCGGTCTGGATATCGTCACGGGCGGGACCGACAGTCATGTGCTGCTGGTGGACCTGCGGCCCAAGGGCGTGAAGGGCAACGCCACGGAAACCGCGCTTGGCCGCGCGCACATCACCTGCAACAAGAACGGCATCCCCTTCGACCCGGAAAAGCCCACGGTGACGAGCGGCATCCGCCTGGGCACGCCCGCGGGCACCACGCGCGGCTTCGCCGAGACCGAGTTCCGCCAGATCGCCGACTGGATCGTGCGGGTGGTGGACGGGCTGGCCCACGACGGCGAGGACGGCAACGCCGCGGTCGAGGCCGCCGTGAAGGCCGAGGTGGAAGTGCTGTGCAAGCGCTTCCCGATCTACGGGGGGCTGGTCTAGGCGGCGGTCAGCAACGGGCGATTGCGCAAGCTTCGGGTCGCGCCCGCGCGGCCCGACTGGTCAGGGTGGCGTCACCTGTCCCGCAATCCGAGGTGCCGTCCATGCCTGCCATCCGCTTCCTGCCCCTTCCCACCGCTTTTGCCCGTCGCGTTCAGGGGGGCAGGCCGGACGACAATGGCCAGCCCGCCGAGCGGCGTATATCTGATGGCGCGGGCGTTCCGTGTCGCCATTGCCTGCGCATGGTTCCCGCCGGAGCCCCCTACCTGATCTGCGCACATCGTCCCTTCAGCACGCTACAGCCCTATGCCGAGGTCGGGCCGGTCTTCCTGTGCGCCCAACCCTGCGACGCGGCCGTGCCCGTCGATGCGCTGCCTGCGATCCTGGCCTCGCCCAGCTACAACATGCGCGGCTACGGCGCAGACGAACGCATCGTCTATGGCACGGGCGGCGTGGTGGCGCGCGAAGGCATTGCCGCGCGGGCGGCGGACCTGCTGGGCCGGGCAGACGTGGCCTTTTTGCATGTGCGGTCGGCGGCCAATACCTGCTTTCAGTTGCGCATCGAGCGGGCGTGAAGCGACGCTGGCCGCTGCAAGCTGGGGACCCCACGCAGATGTGACCCCTGCCGCCGGGTGCCATCGTCCTATTTTGCAACGCAGGAGGTGCCGCCCCATGATTCCGTTCATGTCCCGACGTCTTGCCCCGATTGTCGTCGCCCTGATCCTTTCACCAACCCTTGGTGCCGCCGAGGGGCGCATCCCCTCGCACTGCATCGCCCTGTCGGCGCTGCCCGAGACGCAGGTCGTGCCAGCCAGCTGGGCCGCGCCGGTGGCGCAGGACAATGTCGCGATCCGCTTCATCGACCACGCGATGTTCCTGATCCGCGCCGACAACGGGTCGAGCCTTGTGACCGACTACTCCGGATACATCGGCGCTACGGGGTTCGCGCCAACCGTTGCGACCATGAACCACGCCCATTCGACCCACTGGACGGCGAACCCGGACCCGGCCATCCCCCACGTCCTGCGCGGTTGGGGCGACGGGGTGGAACCTGCGGACCACCGTCTGGATCTGGGCGACATGATCGTGCGCAATGTGCCGACCGACATCCGGTCGCGGTTTGGCGACGGGACGGCCGAACGGTTCGGCAACTCGATCTTCGTGGTGGAAACCGCGGGGTTGTGCATCGGGCACCTGGGCCACCTGCATCACGAACCGGATGCCGAGCAGTATGCGGCGATCGGGCGGCTCGACGTGGTGATGGCGCCGGTCGATGGCGGGATGACCCTGCCGCACGAGACGCTTCTGCGCGCGATGGAACGGCTGCGGTCGTCGGTGGTGATCCCGATGCACTGGTTCGGTCAGGCCTCGCTTGAGCGGTTCGTGGCGCGAATGCAGGACGCCGGGTTCGATGTGGTGCGGGTGGGCGGACCGGACATCGTGCTGTCACTCGACCGGCTGCCATCGCGCCCCACGGTCATGGTGCTGGATCCGCAGTTCCTGTCAGACTGAAGATGAGGCGGGGGGCGGGGGCTGTCTGCCCCCCGCCGCGGCTGCGCCGCGCCCCCCGAGGATATTTGGAGCGCCTCGAAGGGGCTTGCGGGGCAGGGGCGCCCGTGCCAGCCCTGAAGTCATGTTGAACCCTGCCGATCCCGCCTTTGTCGCGCGCCTTGGGTCGCTTCTGCCCGAAGGTCGGGTGCGCCCGGCGGATGCCGCGCATCTGGAAGAACCGCGCGGACGCGTGGCCGGGGCGGCGGGGTGCATGGTTCTGCCCGAGACCGCCGATGAGGTTGCGGCGGTCGTGCGCGCCTGTGCGGGGGGGCGCGTCGGGATCGTGCCCTGGGGCGGGGGGACCGGGCTTGTCGGCGGGCAAGTCATGGCGCCGGGTGGGCCGCTGCCGGTGCTCTTGTCGCTGGAGCGGATGTCGCGGCTGCGGGCCGTCCTGCCGGATGAGAACGTGATCGTGGCAGAGGCAGGCGCGGTGCTGGCCGAGGTGCAGGCCGCGGCGGCGGCGGCGGGGCGGCTGTTCCCGCTGTCGCTGGCGTCCGAAGGGTCGGCCAGGGTGGGCGGACTGCTGGCCACCAATGCCGGCGGGGTGAACGTGCTGCGCTGGGGAAACATGCGCGACCTGTGCCTTGGCGTCGAGGCGGTGCTGGCCGACGGCACCTTGCTGCACGGGCTGAAGCGGCTGCGCAAGGACAACACCGGATATGACCTGCGCCACCTGCTGATCGGGTCGGAAGGCACGCTTGGCATCATCACGGCGGCCAGCCTGCGGCTGGTGCCGCGCCCGGCAGCCGAAGCGACCGCGCTTTTTCAGGTCGCCTCGCCCGCGGCGGCCGTCCGGCTTCTGGCAATTGCGGGCGAGATCGCGGGCGGCGGATTGTCCGCGTTCGAACTGATCTCGGGTCAGGGGCTGACCTTTCTGACGGAGACGGGGTTTGACCATCGCGTTCCACTGGCGGCCGTGCCGGACTGGTCGGTCCTGGTCGAGCTGGGGCTGGGGCCGGGACAGGACCCCGGCGCGGCGCTGGAGGCGATCTTTGCCGCGGCGCTGGACGAGGGTCTGTCCGAGGACGGGGTGGTAGCCGCAAGCGCGGCACAGCGTGCGGCGCTGTGGGCCATGCGCGAGGCGATTCCGCTGGCGAACCGGCGGGTGGGTGCCGTTGTGTCGAACGACATCGCCTTGCCCGTGGGCGCGATCCCCGAATTCCTGGATCGGGGCGACGTGGCGGTGGCGGAAATCGACCCTCGGCTTCGGGTGAACGCATTCGGGCACCTGGGCGACGGCAACCTGCACTACAACGTCTTTCCTCCAGAGGGCGCAGGTCGGGGTGCTTTCGGACATCTTGCCGACGAACTGACAGCGGCGGTGAACGATCTGGTCGCCTCGCTGGACGGGTCGTTCAGCGCGGAGCACGGGATCGGGAGGCTGAAAGTGGCGGAACTGCAGCGCCGGGGCGATCCGGGCAAGCTGGCGGCGATGCGGGCCATCAAGACCGCATTGGACCCGCAGGGAATTCTGAACCCCGGGGCCGTTCTGCCGAGCGCGGAATAGGGAAAACACCCCGCCGGGGGAATGGCGGGGTGCTGACCTTGGAGGGGAACACTGAACACATCCCGCAAGCTTCCGGGATCGGACAAGTCAATACACGGGTTTCGTTGCCGAATCGTTAGCGGGCAGGAGGGGCGATCTGCCGTCAGTGCCCGTCAAACGCGCAGAGCGCGGTTACCTCGTAGCCCATGCCTTCCAGCTTGCGCCGACCGCCAAGGTCCGGCAGGTCGATGATGAAGGCACAGCCCAGGATCACCCCGCCCAGACGTTCGATCAGGCGAATCCCGGCGCCTGCGGTGCCCCCGGTTGCCAGTAGATCGTCCACAAGCAGCACCTTTTCACCGGCTGAAACGGCATCGTCGTGGACCTCCATCACGGCTTCGCCGTACTCGAGTTCGTAGGCTTCGGAAATCGTCGTTCCTGGAAGCTTGCCCTTTTTTCGGATCGGCACGAACCCCACCGACAGCTGGTGCGCGATGGCCCCGCCAATGACGAAGCCGCGCGCCTCGAGCCCGGCGACCTTGTCGATGCGCTGACCGGCGAACGGGTGCAGAAGCTGGTCGATGCACATGCGAAAGCCGCGCGGATCGAGGAACAGCGTGGTGACGTCCCGGAAGAGGATGCCTTCCTTCGGGAAGTCGACGATTGTGCGGATATAGTCCTGAACGGCCTTGGTCATGGGGTTCCCGGTCGGTTGTCTTCCGGCAGGATGGCGTCCGCTATGTCAAGGGCAAGGGAAAACCGCGCGGATCCCTCGGTCGGCCGCGGAATTGTGCAGGGCGATCAATGGTTGGGCCGCGTTCCGGGTGGGCCGTGGCAATGCTGCCGGGGCGCGGCAGGAGCGGGCGTACCCGCGGTCCGTAGGTATCGGCGATGGTCTGTGCGACGGCGGCCGGGTCGCCGGTGATGATGCACGCGATGGCGCGGCGCTGGTCCGCCGCGAGAGCCCGCAGCGCCTCGGGCCCGGGATAGAGGGATTCGACCCAGACGCCTGCCGCCCTGACCAGCCCGTGCCGGGGCAGCAGAATGTGATGATAGATGACGCGCCGCTTTCCCTTCATCACCCGCGCGCCGTGCCCGGCCTCGGCGAGGTGTCGGCTGCGCATCAGCACGCCCTCGACCAGAACCGCGTGCTGCGGCGAGAGCATCAGGGCCCTGTCGCCCCAGTACCCCGGGGCAAGTCTGATCGGACGAAAGTCTGGCCGCAGCGCGAAGTCCCGGGGGCCAAGGGCGCGGTGGCCGGCCCACAACACGGGCTGTGGTCCAAGGTCGCGCGTGATGACGAGATCGCCGACCGCGATCTCTTCGACCGGGCGCCTGCCGTCCGGGGTCAGGATCGGTGTGCCGCGGGCAAAGCAGGGTAGGCCGGCGGCGAAACCCTCGGGCTGGGTGTCGAGCGCCGTCGGGGCAACGCCCTGGAAGGTGATCGTCTCGCCGTCGGGGAAGGTGACGATAGCGTTTCCGTCGCCGTCCTGCGACAGGACAAGGTCCGACCAGCGCAGGGGTCGCGGACCCGCGCTGTCGTCCACCATGTAGCCCGAGACGTCGACCTGGTCGTTGGTGCGGCCATCGCCCGAGGTATCGGCCATGTCGAAATCGCCGATGGTGTCGTTGCCGAAGCCGTTGAAAAACAAGAAGAGATCGTCGCCCGCGCCCCCGAACAGCAGGTCGTTGCCCGCGCCGCCCTCGAGCGTGTCGTCGCCACCATCGCCGTAGATGGTGTCGTTTCCTGCCCCGCCGCTCAGCGTGTCGTCCCCGCCGCCCGTGTAGGTATGTGTCAGGCCTTCGCCGCCTTCGTAGAAGGCGACCCAGTCGCCCGAAATCGGATCACGCAGGGCCCAGTGGTGGTCCGTCCATGTCGAGTAATCGGTCTCAGCGCCCGGAGCGAGCGTTTCGTAGAACTCCGGGTCGCCATCCCAGTTGATCCAGTAGAGATCGACCGTTTCGTTCGAGTTGTTGACGAAGACGACCGAAGTCGCGTCGCCGTCGCCCGACGGGCGCAGGGGAACCGACCCGTCGATCACGTCACCGCGGATCAGGTCGCCGCCGTCGCCACCAACGATCGAATCGGCGCCCGTCCCGCCATAGAGCGTGTCGGCATCCACGCCACCGAAAATCGTGTCGGCACCGTCGCCGCCGAACACGACGTCGTTGCCCGCGCCGCCATACAGCAGGTCGTCCCCGCCGCCGCCCGAAAGCGTGTCGTTGCCATCGCCGCCGAACAGGGTGTCGTTGTCGGCGCCGCCGAAGACAAGGTCGTTGCCATCGCCGCCATGGACAAGGTCGGCCCCCGCGCCGCCCTCGATCGTGTCGTTGCCGGCGTCCCCATACAGCGTGTCGTCGCCGTCGCGGCCGTTGATGTAGTCGTCGCCGTCGCCGCCGAACACGAGGTCGTTGCCGCTGCCCGCCTCGATGGTGTCGTCGCCCGCCCCGCCGTAGAGCGTGTCGTTGCCGTCGTTGCCGTCGATCGAGTCGTTGCCGTCGTCGCCAAAGATCAGGTCATTGCCGTCGCCGCCTTCGAGCGTGTCGTTCCCGGCCCCGCCGTAGAGCGTGTCATCCCCCCCGTCGCCGAACAGGCGGTCGTTGTCGTCGCCGCCGAACAAGAGGTCGTTGCCGGCCCCGCCGCGCAGGGTGTCGTCGCCTTCCCCCCCGTAGAGGACATCGTGCCCCGACCCGCCGATGACGCTGTCGTTGCCCTTGTTGGCCCAGACCTCGACCGACTGGGCGTTCGACCCTGCATCCACGGTATCGGCAAAATCGGTGCCCGAGATGCCCTCGATCTCGAAGAAGGTGCCGGTGGCGCCGCCGCCGCTGTAGGCGAAGGTGCCCTGTTCATCGCCTGTGAAGGTGACGCTGACGCCGGTGGTCGAGAGCCAGTTGTAGAAGTAGAGGACGTCGAAATCCGTCCCGCCCTCGCCGCCGTAGACCAGCGAGGTGCCGTGGTCCTCGGTGAAGACGAAGGCATCGGCGTCGTCCCCGCCGAACAGCGTGTCTTTTCCTGCCCCGCCGACGAGGATGTCGTCGCCGGTGCCGCCGTAGAGGGTGTCGTTGCCCGCCCCGCCGTTGATCGAATCGTTGCCCGCCCCGCCATAGAACAGGTCGTCGCCACCCTCGTCGTCGATGCTGCCGATGGTGTCGTCGCCATCGCCGCCGAAGATCGTGTCGTGGCCGTTGCCGCCGAACAGGAGGTCGTTGCCCGCGCCCCCCTCGAGCCAGTCGCCGTCATCGCCGCCGTAGATCGTGTCGTCGGCCGCGCCGCCGCGAATCGTGTCGCTGCCCGCATCGCCGTAGAGCAGGTTGGCGCCCGTGGTGATCACGCCATGGTCCTGGATCAGGTCATTGCCCGTGCCGCCATAGACGGTGTCCTGACCTTCGCCATACCAGATCGTGTCGTTGCCCGCGCCGCCGTAGATCAGGTTGTTGCCGGTCTCGAAACCCCCGAGGTGGTCATCGATGAAGTCGTCGCCATCGCCGCCGTAGACCACGTTGTCGCCGGTGCCGAAGACGATGGTGTCGTTGCCGCCGTCGCCATGGAGCGTGTCGTTGCCGGTTCCCCCGAAGATCAGGTCGTTGTCGGCGCCGCCGAAGATGATGTCGTTGCCGTCGCCGCCGTAGAGCGTGTCGAGGCCGAGGCCGCCCAGGATGCTGTCGTCGCCGCGCCCGCCATAGACCAGGTCGTTGCCGTCCCAGACGTCGATGGTATCGTTGCCGTCGCCGCCATAGACCGTGTCCATGCCGACGGCGGCCCAGATCGAATCGTCGCCCCCGCCGCCGTGGATCAGGTTGTTGCCGAACTCGACGTCGATCGTGTCGTTGCCGGCATCGCCGTAGAGCGTGTCGCTGCCCGTGCCTCCGTAGATCTCGTTCCCGTCCGAGGTCGCCGGCGGGTTCGTGTCCACATACATCTCGTAGGCGAAGCCCGCCGTGAAGCCGGTGTTGGTGCCGCTTGCGACGATGCCAACGGTCGTGAAGGGCCGAAGGATGGTGATGCTGCCGACGCTTCCGGTCGTGACGGCGGGATCGGTGCTTGTGCCAGTGATGCGTCCCTGACTGTCGAGGACGAAAAGCCCGCTGGCGCCATTGAACCGGACATCGCCATTCGCCACGGCCTGCCGCAGGTCGATCGTGACACCATCGAGAACCAGCGTGAAGGTCTCGTTCGAGCCGACGGCGTTGAACCGGATCTGTCCGCCCGCCACCTCGCGCGAGAAGGTGTGGGTGTGGGTCTCGTTCGAATCGTCGTTGCCGATCCGGTAGCCGTCGAGCGCCCCCGCAGTGGCGGTATTCAGCGTCTCGTCCGAAGTGACCGTGCCGGTGAAGCTGGATGCGCCGTTGGAGCCCGCAAAGGTTTGACTGCCCGCGGTGTTGGTCTGCTTGACATAGGTGGGCTGCCAGCCGCCCCAGATCACATCATCGCCGTCGGCACCGAACAGCGTGTCGGTCCCCGACCCACCCGAAAGCGTGTCGTTGTTGTTGCCACCGAAGACAAGGTCGTTGCCGGTCCCCGCGTAGATGACGTCGTTGCCATCCTGACCGTTCAACGTGTCGTTGCCGGCTTCACCGAAGATCGTGTCGTGCCCGGTGCCGCCATGGACCGAGTCGTTGCCGGAACCGGCGAAGATGACATCGTCGCCGCCGTTTCCGTGCAGAGAATCGTCACCACCGCCGCCGAAGATCGTATCGGCGCCGGACGTTCCGCTCAGGGTGTCGTTGCCGGTCCCCCCGTTGATCGTGGACATGGCCCACCCCCAAGCAAAACCCCGTCGGGCAGCCTAAGGCGCGGACACCAATTAAGAATTAACGTGAGGGAAGGTCAGGTCGTCACTCGGCTGCGGTGGCCGTTGGCGCCGCGCTTGTCGGGGCACTGCGGGCCTTCCTGGGCGGCGTGTTCGCGTCGATGAAGTTCAGCACCAGCGGCCGGATGTTCTCGCGCCAGCTCTTGCCGGCGAAGATGCCATAGTGGCCGGCACCGGGTTCCAGGTGCGCGGCCTTCTTGTGGTCGGGCAGGCCCGTCAGCAACGGCAGCGCAGCAAGGCATTGACCGGGCGCGCTGATGTCGTCCTTTTCGCCCTCCACCACCTTCACGGCAACATCGGTGATCCTGCCGATGTCCACCTGTCGCCCGGCGACTGTGAACACGTTGCGCGCGACCACGCGGCGCTTGAAGATGCGTTCCACCGTCGACAGGTAGAATTCCGCCGGCATGTCCATCACGGCCAGGTATTCGTCGTAGAACCGGTTGTGCTTGTCGTGATCGCTTGCTTCGCCCTTGGCGGCGCGCATCACCTGGTCTGCAAAGGCCTTGCCGTGCATCTCGGCGTTCATCGACATGAACGACGCCAGTTGCAGCAGCCCCGGATAGACCAACCGCCCGGCGCCCGCATACTTGAACCCCACGCGCTGGATCATCGACTGTTCCAGTTGTCCCATGGTCACACGGCGACCGAAGTCGGTGACTTCGGTCGGTGTGGCGTCCGGGTCGATCGGGCCACCGATCAGTGTCAGGGTGCGGGGTTGCGCCTTGGGATCGTCCTCGGCCAGGAAAGCGGTGGCGGCCAGTGCCAGGGGCGCGGGCTGGCAGACCGCGATGACGTGGCAGCGGTGGCCAAGTGCCTTCATGAAATCGACAAGGTAGAGCGTGTAATCCTCGATGTCGAACTTGCCCATGGACACGGGAATGTCGCGGGCATTGTGCCAGTCGGTGATGTAGACCTCGCAGTCGGGCAGAAGGCTGACGACAGTGGACCGCAAGAGCGTGGCATAGTGGCCCGACATCGGCGCAACCAGCAGGACCTTGCGGTCCTTTGACTTTCGACCCAGCACCTTGAAATGGATCAGGTCGCCAAAGGGCTTCTTCACGACGGTTTCCACCGACACGACATGGTCGCGCCCGTCGTCGCCCACGACGCTGGCTATACCCCAGTCTGGCCTGGCGGCCATCCGTGCAAAGGTACGTTCCGTCACCTCACCCCAAGCCGCCATCATGCGGAACATCGGAGACGGGACCAACCCGACCGCCGGATAGGACGCCATGGCCAAGGCCGTCGCCCCCAACCACTGGTTGGTGTTGCGCGCCGTTTCCATCAGGTCGTAGGTCAGCATGTAACGCATGGGGCACCCCGGGGACGATCACAGCACGCAAACATTTACGTCGCCTTTCCCCCCAAGGCCCGCAACGCTATGCTGTGCAAAGCCTAGGGGGGATCGTTGTCCATGACAACAAGTGACGAGGGCAAAGGCAAGCGCGATGATGCCGCAGTGCAGCATGAGGGCGAAAATACTCCCAATCTCGAGCGTCTGAATGCCAATGTTGCCCGGATCGAAGCGTTGTCGCAGCGATTGGTTGCGGCGATGGCCGCGCGCAAGCCGACGCCGCCGTCGCTCTCCGGGCCTGGTCAGGACCTTTTCCTGAAGGCTTCGGCCGCGATGATGGCGGAAATGGTGAACAACCCCGCCCGGATGATCGAGCATCAGGTGGGCTGGTGGGGCCGCGCGTTGACCCATGCGGTCGAGGCGCAGCACCTGCTTGCCAAGGGCAAGCTGACCCCGCCCGAGGATGACACACCCAAGGACCGCCGTTTCTCCAACCCGTTGTGGGAAAGCCATCCCTGGTTCAACTACCTGAAGCAACAGTACCTGATGTCGGCCGAGGCGATCATGGCCGCGACGAAGACTGTCGAGGGCCTGTCCGAGACGGACCGCAAGCGGCTGGACTACTTCACCCGACAGATTGTCGACATGCTGTCGCCCACGAATTTTCTGGCCACGAATCCCGACGCGTTGGCCCGTGCCGTCGAGACCGAGGGCGAGAGCCTGGTGAGGGGGCTGGAGAACCTGGTGCGCGACATCGAATCCCACCAGGGCGACATGGTGGTGACGCTGGCGGATCCGGGGGCCTTCCGGGTGGGCGAGAACCTTGCCACGACCGAAGGTGCCGTCGTCTACCGAAACCGCCTGTTCGAGCTGATCCAGTACGCGCCCGCGACCGAGACCGTGCACCGCACCCCGCTGATCATCTTCCCGCCCTGGATCAACAAGTTCTACATTCTTGACCTGAAACCCGCGAATTCACTGATCCGCTGGATCGTCGAACAGGGCTACACCCTGTTCGTTGTGTCCTGGGTCAACCCTGACGAGACCTACCGCGACACCGGGATCGACGACTATGTCCGCGACGGGTATCTGGCCGCGATCGAACAGGTCAAGGCGATCACCGGCGAGGATCAGGTGAACGCCATCGGCTACTGTATCGCGGGCACCACGCTGGCGCTGACGTTGGCTTGGATGCAGCAGACAGGGGACGACAGCGTGAAGTCGGCCACCTTCTTCACGACGCTCACGGATTTTTCGGACCAGGGCGAGATGGAGGTATTCCTGACCGACGACTTCGTCGACGGGATCGAGCGCGAGGTGGCCGAGACGGGCATGCTGCGGTCGCTGTTCATGGCGCGGACCTTCAGCTACCTGCGGTCGAACGACCTGATCTACCAACCCGCGATCCGCAGCTACATGCTGGGCGAGGCGCCGCCGGCCTTCGACCTGCTCTACTGGAACGGCGATTCCACGAACTTGCCCGCGAAGATGGCCGTCGAATACCTGCGCGGCCTGTGCCAGGGCGACCGTTTCGCGCAGGGCGGTTTCCCGGTGCTGGGCCGAACCGTGTCCCTGAAGGATGTGAAGGTGCCGCTCTGCGCCATCGCCTGCGAGACCGACCACATCGCCGCCTGGACGTCGAGCTACGCCGGTATCCAGCAGATGGGAAGCCGGTCCAAGCGGTTCATCCTGTCGGAGTCGGGGCACATCGCGGGCATCGTGAACCCGCCGTCCAAGAAAAAGTATGGCCATTACCTGAACCCCGATCTGACCCTCGATGCCGAGGCCTGGCAGAAGAGGGCCGAATACCGCGAGGGGTCGTGGTGGCCGGAATGGGAGGCATGGCTGGCAAAACGATCGGGCGCGCGGGTGCCAGCGCGCCTGCCGGGTGGCCGGGCTCATCCAATACTTGCGTCGGCCCCGGGAACCTATGTGGTGGCCAGCCCCGATGCAGGTGAGGACCAGTCAGTCCGCCCCTGATCCTGTCCGGGCACATGCAAGAAGGGCGCATCGGGCAGATTGGCGCTTGATTTGCTGCGATGCAGCATTATCCTGAGCGCATCGAGAAGCACGAAGGCATCAAATGGCTCGGACACCTCTTTCCCGAACGGACGATGCCGATGGGTCGGCCCGCCAGGGCCGCGCTTCACGACGGCGCTCGGTGTCGAACACGGTTTCCGACAAGCCGCTGTCTGCTGGCGCGGGGGCCAAGTCCATGAAAACCGGAAGGGCCGCGAAGGTGCCCGTCAAGGCGGACCGCCGCGATCTTGCGCTGCCCGAACCGGTCCTTCCTGACCCGGTTCTTGCAAGGATGGGTGTTGAAGCGGCCGGCAGTCTGGCGGACCGTCTGGGCCAGCTGTCGATCGAGGCGCTGGCCGAGACGACCGAGATGAACCAGCGCTGGGCGCGCGAGACCACGGAACGCCTTGCGGCGCTGGCCCGGCCGCCGGAACGGCCGGAAGACCTGGTGCACGGCCTCGCCGGATTCCTCTCGTCGCAGGGCGATCTTGCAACGCAGCAGTTCGGCCGGGCCGCGGCGCTCGTGCAGCGGTTTCAGGTCGAGACGATGGGCGCGCTTGCAGAGGCAGGGCGCGCCCTTGCCGACGAGGCGGTTTCGGCCCTGCACGACGGACCGGGCCGATATGTCGTCCGGACTGCCGTCAGAAATCGAGCCGACTGACCGCATCGGGGTGGGGTGATTCGCAGGTCGGACCTGCCCCCTGCATGGCCTGACCCTGCGTCAGGATTTTCTTCTTGTGGATCATCGACTTCGCTGCGACGCAGAAATCACCCCTTGAAATGCTGCGACGCAGCATGCATATGGGGAAGCAGAACAGACGCGGGCTGCCTCGCGTCCCCAACGCCAGGAGAACGATCATGGCCACCGCGAAGACCCAGGACTACACCAAGATGCTCAAGGACATGATGGGTTCGTTCCCAGTCGACATGTCGGCCATGCAGGACGCATGGAAGACCTCGGCCACCTTCGGCGAGAAAATGTCGAAGGTTGCTTTGGAAGCCGCCGAGAAGTCGACCGAGATCTCGTCCAAGTGGACGAAGGACACGCTGGCCAAGTTCGCCGACGTGACCAAGGTCAAGGAAGAGCCGGCCGACTACTCGAAGGCCATGACCGATTTTGCGTCGGCCCAGGCCGAAGCCGTCGCCGAAAGCATGGCCGCCTACGCCGAAGTGGCGAAGAAGGTGCAGATGGAAACCGTCGAGCTGATGCTGGCCGCCGGCAAGGACATGTCCGAGGATGCGACCGCCGCGATGAAGAAGGCGACCGCCGAAGTGACGACCGCCGCCAAGAAGGTCACGGCTGCCGCCGCGAAGTAATCGGTCCGGTCGAGGGCCGAGGCCCTGGGGCCTGAGCGGCCCCGCCGGGTAACAAGTGCTTGCGCCTGCCGCCACCTCCCTGTCGGTCAGGCCATCCGGGCGGGTTCCTTGTGAACCCGCCCTTTTCCGTTCTTCCCTTTCTTCGGCACTGTGCCTAGGTTTGATCGTTGTCATCTGGGAGGGAACGACCGTGGCCGACGCATCCGGATCGCAGCCGCTTCTGGTCAAGCGCTATGCCAGCCGCCGCCTCTACAATACCGAGACCTCGGACTATGTGACGCTCGAGAATATCGCGGCCGTCATCCGAGAGGGGCGCGAGGTGCAGATCGTCGATCTGAAGACGGGCGACGACCTGACCCGACAATACCTCCTGCAGATCATCGCCGAGCACGAAAGCAGGGGCGAGACGATCCTGCCCGTCGACGTGCTGACAGATCTGGTGCGCAGCTATACCAGCCAGGCTCAGTCGGTGGTGCCGCAGTTTCTTGCCATGAGCTTCCAGATGCTGCGCGAGGGGCAGGAGAAGATGGTGGAAAGCCTGACCAAGCCAATGTCGGGCGTACCGGGGTTCGATGCGATCCGCGCGCAGCAAGAGGCTTTCCTCAAGGCCATGACCGGCGGCTTCGCGGGCAACTGGAGCGCCCCTGCAAAGGACGAGGCGAACACAGGCAAAGACGACCTGGACGATATCCGCACGCAACTGGCAGAGTTGCAGGCCAAGCTGGCGAAGATCGGGAAGTAGTCGCATCCGGGGCCAGTCAGCGAAGGTTGTGCCCAGCGTGAAGTTCTGCCCCGAGGATTGCGATAGCAATGGCAAGTGCGCGGGAACCTGCCGTAGCCGTGCGAAAAACTGCTGTCAGGAATGATTTTCGGTGCTATCGGAGCCCCGGGTATCGGAGACAGATGCCAGCAGGGACAATGTGGGGACAAAATGTTTCAGGAATTCAAGACCTTTATCATGCGCGGCAATGTGCTCGACCTGGCGGTCGGGATCATCATCGGCGCCGCCTTCACCGCGATCGTGACCTCGGTCGTGGACGACCTTGTCAATCCGCTGATCGGACTGCTGATCGGGGGCGTCGATTTCTCGTCGATCTCGTTCGGGCTGGGCGACGCGCAGTTCATGGTCGGCAACTTCATCAACGCGCTGATCAAGTTCCTGATCATCGCCTGGGTCGTGTTCCTGATCGTCAAGGGCGTGAACAAGCTCACCTCGATGGCCGTGAAGAAGGAAGAACCCAAGCCCGAGGAACCCAAGGGCCCGACGGCCGAGGAACTGCTGGCCGAAATCCGCGACGCGCTGAAGGCCCGCGGCTGATACGCATGGCGCGGGTGCGGCTGGCCGTCCGGGGGCTGATTGTCCGGGACGGCCGGCTGCTTCTCGTCAATGCCTACCCCGGTGGCGTGTCCGACCTGTGGTGCGCCCCCGGCGGCGGTGTGGAACCCCATGCCAGCCTGCCCGACAACCTGATCCGCGAGGTCCGCGAGGAAACGGGCCTTCGGGTCGAGGTCGGCGCGCTGGCGCTGGTCAACGAGTTTCATGATCCCATGCAGGGATTTCATCAGGTCGAGATGATCTTTCGCTGCCGGGCTGTCGGCGACATGCCCGAGGTGTGGGGCGACCCCGAAGGGATCGTGACGGAACGGGTCTGGGTGACCGCGGATCAGGCGCAGGGGTTGCGGGTGAAGCCGTCCAGCCTGATCGACGTGGCTTTCGGGCGCGGGGCCTTCGCCGAGGGTGGCGGCGCGGGTTACGACCCCTTGGAACGGGTCGTGCGATAGGGGATCACCCCCGCCGCCACGCCCGCCACGACCAGCGCGCCCGCCAGCGCGATCCGCAGGGTCAAGGGTTCCGCCAGCAGGACCACACCCCCCGCCACCGCGATCACCGGCACCAGAAGCTGGGCCAGGGCTGCCGTAGTGGACGGCAGGCGGGGCAGGACGGCGTACCACAGGGCATAGCCGAGGCCCGAGGTGACGGCGCCAGAGATCACCGCCAGCGTGGCCCCGGCCGGGGTGAGGCCGTCGAAGGCCACTCCGGCCAGCAGGACAGCGGGCAGCGTGGCGAGGGCGAAGTTGGCTGCCGTCGATCCGAGCGGATCGGTTCCGCCGCGGCCAAGCAGGGTGTAGGCGGCCCAGCCTGCCGCGGCTGTGGCCATCAGCGCGGCGCCAGCCAGTCCGGGCGCGGCGGCGCCCGAGGGCCAGAGGAGCAGGACAAGGCCCGCGAAGGCAACACCGGTGCCCAGCCAGCGGCGGGCGGGGACGGGTTCGCCGGTTCCCACGGCGGCGGCGAACATCAGGACCTGCACCCCCCCGAACAAGATCAGCGCGCCGATCCCGGCATCCAGCGTGACGTAGGCGAAGGAAAAGCCCCACATGTAGGCCAGAAGCCCCGCCGCCTGCCACAGCCTTCGGGGCGCGCGGAAAGGGACGGGTCCGCGGGTGCGGGCCAGCAGGACCAGGACGGCCGCCCCGGCGGCGAGGCGGAGCGCGGCGAAGGCGGCGGGGCCGGCGAGGTCGCCCGCCAGCGCCGCCCGGTTCAGAAGGGAATTGGCCGCGAAGGCGACCAGGACGAGGGCCGTCAGGGCGGCGAGTTTCATGCCCGCAGGCCCCGGGCCGGGGTTTGTGCACATGTGCACAAACAGTCAAGTGTTTGACAATTAACAATAACCACTGTGCACGTTATGGTTTTGTTAACCGGATTCGGGCCCCGTGCTCGGGTCACCTCCCCCGCACCCGGGCGGCGAAGGCGCGGGCCTGGGTGGGCGCGTCACCGAGGCCCCGAACGGGGTCGAAGGCGGGGGAGAGGTCCATGCCCGGCCAGCGGTCGGCGGCGAGGTGCGACAGCGGCGTACCGGTGGCAGCCACCTGCTTGCACAGGGCGGTGACGGCGGATTGCGCGGCGGGGCGGCCTTCGGTGGGCGCCAGATGGAACACCAGCGCCTCGGCGAAGATCAGGCCGGACCCGTCGTCGAGGTTCGCGGCCATGCGGGCGGGGTCCGGGGCCATCCCTTCGGCAATCTCGCCTGCCAGCGCCAGCGACCGGGTTGTCGCGATCACCAGCCCCGGCAGCGCCAGCCATTCGGCCAGCCACGCGCCGCCGTCGCGCGCCTGTCGGTGCACCGCTGCGCCCTGCATGGTGGCGTTCAGCCCCTGCGCATGGACGCCGAGCGCCACCAGTACGCTTGGCCCCACGGGGTTGGCCTTTTGCGGCATGGTGGACGATCCGCCGGTGTCGGCCAGGCGCACCTCGGACTGGCCCGATCCGGTCAGGGCGACCAGATCGGCGCCGATCTTGGCCGTCACCGCCGTCACCTGTGCACACCAGGCGGCGAGTTCGGCGATGCCGGTCCGGTCGCTGTGCCAGGGCGCGCCGGGGTCGGTCAGGCCCAGCGCCTCGGCCATGCGCGCCCGGACGGCGGCGCCATGGCCCTGCATGGCCGACAACGTGCCTGCCGCACCCCCCAGCGACACAGCCAGCGCGCGGGCGCGGACGCCCGGCAGACGGTCGCGCAGCGCCAGCGCCGGGCGGCCCCAGGTGGCGCAGGTCTCGCCCCAACTCGTCGGCGTTGCCACCTGACCATAGGTGCGGGCGGCCATGGGAAGGGTCGCGTGGCTGTCGGCGTTGCGGGCCAGCGCCGCCAGCAGCGCGTCGAGCCGGTCGCCCGCGATGTCGAGCGCCGCGCGCAGGCGCAGGGATAGCGCGGTATCGACGATGTCCTGCGACGTGGCCCCGTAGTGCGCATGCGCCGCGTGTTCCGGGGCCAGCGTGGCGCGGAACGCGGCCACCAGCGCGGGCACAGGGACGGCGCTGCGGGCGGTTTCAGCCGCCAGCGATGCGGGGTCGATTTCCGCCTCGCGCGCCGCCTTGGCGATGGCGCGGGCCGAGGTTTCGGGGATCAGGCCGAGCGCGCCCTGCGCCTCGGCCAGGGCCCCTTCCACCAGCAGCATGGCGCGCACCGCCATGGCATCGCCGAACAGCCGCGCCACGGGCGGGTCACCGAAGAGACCACCGAAGAGCGCACTGTCCTGCGGGCTGGACGGCATCAGCGTGTCGCCATCAGGCTGCGGCGGCCACGGGGCCGGGGGTGGCGCGCAAGCCGAGGATCGCGCGGGCCTGCTGCCATGTGGCCACCGGGCGTTCGTAGCGATCGCAGAGGTCTACCACGCGGCGGACAAGCGCGGCGTTCGACGGGGCGAGGGTGTGCCGGTCGAGGCGCACGTTATCCTCCATGCCCGTGCGGGCATGGCCGCCCGCCGCCACGCACCATTCGTTCAGCACGATCTGCGCGGGGCCAATGCCTGCGGCGCACCACTGGGCATTATCCCCGAACAGGCGCTTCACGGTGGCGATGTAGTAGTCGAACACATGCCGGTCGGCGGGCATGGCGTTCTTCACGCCCATGACGAACTGGATGTAGGGTTTGTGCTTGATGCGGCCCTGATCCCACATCTCGCGCGCCTTCAGAATGTGCGAAAGGTCGAAGGCCTCGATTTCCGGCTTCACGTCGAAGCGGAGCATCTCGCCCGCCAGCCAGTCCACCAGATCGGGCGGGTTTTCGTAGACGCGGGTGGGGAAGTTGTTCGATCCGACCGAGAGCGAGGCCATGTCGGGGCGGAGCGGCAGCATGCCGCCGCGCGCCTGTCCGGCGCCGGAGCGGCCGCCGGTGGACAGTTGCACGATCATGCCGGGGCAGTGCTGTTCCAGACCTTCCTTGAGGCGCGCGAAGCGGTCGGGGTCGGAGGTGGGTTTGCCGTCGTCGTCGCGGACGTGGCAGTGGGCGATGGTCGCGCCGGCCTCGAACGCCGCGTGGGTGCTTTCCACCTGTTCGGCGATGGTGATGGGGACGGCGGGGTTGTTGTCCTTGGTGGGCAGCGACCCGGTGATGGCGACGCAGATGATGCAGGGTTGGGTCATTGGCGGGCCTTCGCGATCGTGGACAGAAGTTCGGCCAGCCTAGCGGGGCTGGCGAGGAAGGGCGAGTGCCCGGTGGGCAGGTGGTGGACAGTGCCCGCGGGCCAGTCGGCCGTCATCGTGGCCTGGTATTCGGGCGGGATGGTGCGGTCGTCGTCGCACAGGATGTAGTCGCGGGGGATGGCCGCGACGTGCGGGCCGGGGGTAAGGGGCGTTTCCTGGGGTGCGACTGCCTGCGGGCAGAGGTGCTGCATGGCGAAGGCCACGGCCTCGTCCGGGCAGTCGTGGTAGAAGACGTCGCGCGCCATGGCGGGGTCGATGGTGAAGGACCGGCCATCGGGGGCACGGCGGATCGCGGGGATCAGCGGCTGGCGCGGGGCCTGTTTGCGCTGGTCGGCCAGCGACGTGCCGCCGAGGGGGACGTAGGCGCAGAGGTAGATCAGGTGCGCGATGTTCTGCGGGTCGAGGTCGGCCGCGCGGGTGATGGGGAAGCCGCCCATGGAATGGCCGACGACGATGGTGGGGCCGCGGAGGGCGGCCAGAATTGCGCGGGCGTAGGCGTCGAGGGTGATGTCGGCGATGGGCGTCGGGTCGGCCCCGTGGCCGGGCAGGTCGATGGCGCGGGCGGTGTGGCCCCGGGACTGCAGTTCCGGGATCACGTCGCGCCAGCACCAGGCCCCGTGGCAGGAGCCGTGGATGAGCAGGAAGTCCGCCATCACATGTCGAGGAACACGGTCTCGCCCTGGCCCTGCAACCGGATGTCCCAGCGATAGGCGCCGGGGGCGGTTTTCTTCGCGATCAGGGTATCGACGCGCGGGCGTTGTTCGATGCGAGCCAGCAGCGGGTCTGTGCTGTTGTCCTCGTCCTCGAAGTAGATGCGCGTGCTGAGGCCGATGTTGATGCCGCGCGCGACGATCCAGATGGCGATGTGTGGGGCCTGGAACCCGCCCTGCCGCAGGGGGACGCGGCCGGGTTTCACGGTGCGCAGCGTGAATTCGCCGGTCTTGCCGTCGGCGGCGAAGCGGCAGAAGCCGGTGACGGCGGGATCGGCGCCGGGCTGGCCGGGGTAAAGGCCCGCGGCGTCGGCCTGCCAGCTTTCCATCATGGCGTCGCGCAGCGCCCAGCCGGTGCCGTCGTAGACCGACCCGGTGATGGTGATGAGCTCGCCCTTCGCGCCCTCGCGGATCGGGGATTTGCCGAGGTCCTCGGGGTAGACGCCTTCGATCCCGGTGAAGGTGGGGATGCAGCCGATGTGGACGTAGGGCCCGGCGGTCTGGGACGCGGTTTCGGTAAGGGTTGTCAGCGTTTGTGGCACCTAGAGGCCCTCCATACGGTTCTCGAACATGGTCTGGCGGCGGCCGCGCAGTACGATGTCGAACTTGTAGGCGAGGTAGTCCATCGGGCGCGATCCGTGCATGTCGAGGGGGGCCACCAGGCGGTCGAGCTGGCTGCGGGATTTCACCGTGGCGGCGATGGGACAGCGGTCGATCAGCGGGTCGCCCTCGAAATACATCTGGCTGATCAGGCGCTGTCCGAAGCTGTGGCCGAAGATCGAGAAATGGATGTGCATGGGGCGCCATTCGTTGCCGCGGTTGGGCCAGGGGTAGGCGCCGGGGCGGATCGTCATGAATTCGTAGTAGCCCTGGTCGTCGGTCAGGCAGCGCCCGCAGCCGCCGAAGTTGGGGTCGAGCGGCGCGAAGTAGGTGTCCTTGACATGGCGATAGCGCCCGCCCGCGTTGGCCTGCCATACTTCGACCAGGGTATGGGGGATGCCCCGGCCCATCTCGTCGAGCACCCGGCCATGCACCCGGATGCGCTCGCCCACGGCGGGGGCGGTGCCCTGGGTGAAGTTCAGGATCAGGTTCGCATCGAGCGGACCGATCAGCCCGTGCCCGAACGTCGGCCCCGTCTCCTCGGTCAGGGTCGAATCCATCGACAGGAGCGGCAGGTTCGGCGACCGGGTGACGGAGGTCTTGTAGTCGGGGTCGTAGGGCACCGGATGGGCCGCACGGTTGCGCGGGATCAGGTTGCCCCCGTCGCGCCAGGCATTTGGCAATGTCGTGTCAGGCATGTTTGTCTGGGGCATTGGGGCCCTCCCGTTCCTGAAGGATGTCGCGGGCGATCTTGAAGGCGTGGTTGGCGCGCGGCACGCCCGCGTAGATGGCGACGTGCATCAGCACCTCGCGGATGTCGGTTTCCGTCGCCCCGGTGTTGACCGTGGCGCGCAGGTGAAGCGCGAGTTCCTCCCAGTTCCCCAGGCCCGCCAGCAGCGCGATGGTGACCATCGAGCGTTCGCGCGGCGGGATCGCGTCGGAGGCCCAGACGGTGCCCCAGGCGGCTTCGGTGATGAGGTCGAGGAAGGGGCCGTCGAAGTCGGTGCGGTTGGACTGGCTTCTGGCCACATGCGCCGCGCCGAGCGTGCGGCGGCGGGTGGCGTCGCCTGCCGGGCGGCGGTCGGTCATGGGTTCGGTGTCCCGTATGGCGGACGGGCGGGGGCGCTGCCCCCCATGCCGCCGGTCCCTCGGACCGGTGGCGGAACCAGCGGCATACCCCGAGGTATTTTGGCAAGGATGAAGGAGAAGGCGGGATCAGGCATGGCCGATGTCCTGCAGGAAGGCGGTCAGGGCGGCGGCGTAGTCGTCGGGCCGTTCCACGCAGGGCAGGTGGCCCGCGCCGCGGGTCAGGTGGAAGCGGCTGCCGGGGATCAGGGCGGCGGTCTCGCGCACGAGGTCGGGCGGGGTGGCGCCGTCGTGGTCGCCCGCGATGGCGAGCGTGGGCAGGCGCAGGGTGGCGGTGGTGGTGAAGAAGTCGGTCCCCGCGATGGCCGCCGAACAGCCCATGTAGCCCTCGGCGGGCTGACGGGTCAGCATCGTGCGCCAGGCGTGAAGTTCGGGCGTGGTGCGGAAGGCCCGCGAGAACCAGCGCTCCATCACCGCGTCTGCGAGGCTTTCGATGCCGCCCGCGCGGACGCCCGCGATGCGGTCGGCCCAGAGCTCCTTGGTGCCGATGCGCGCGGCGGTGTTCGACAGGACGAGGCCGCGCACGAGGTCGAGCCGCTTGACCGCGAGGCCCTGTGCGATCATGCCGCCGATGGACAGGCCCACGACCACCGCGCCCGTGACCTGAAGGTGGTCGAGCAGGCGTTCCAGGTCAGTCACCAGCGCGCCCATTGCGTAGGGCGCGGGTGGTGCGGTGGTCAGGCCGTGGCCGCGCTTGTCGTAGCGGATCAGCCGCAGCTGGGGGGGCAGGAGGGGGACCACCTTGTCCCACAGGCGCAGGTCGGTGCCGAGCGAGTTGGCGAACACCACCGCGGGGCCGTCGGCGGCGCCGTCGGTCCGGTAGTGCACATGGATGTCGCCGAGGGTCGCGATCTGCATGGGGCGTCCTAGTAGGGCAGGCCGACGTAGTTCTCGGCGAGGGCCGTCTGCGCCGCAACCGAAGTTTCCAGCCAGTCCAATTCGGAATCCTGCATCCGCTGGTCGAAGGCCGACTGATCCGGGAAGCGGTGCAGAAGCGTGGTCAAGGACCACGAGAAGCGTTCCGCCTTCCAGACCCGGGCGAGCGCCGTGGCGGAGTAGCTGTCCAGCCCGGCGTCGTCGCGGTAGCGATAGTGCCGGATGAGGGCGCCGGAGAGGTAGTGCACATCACCGATTGCGAGGTTCAGGCCCTTGGCCCCCGTGGGCGGCACGATATGGGCGGCGTCGCCGACAAGATACAGCCGCCCCCAGCGCATGGGTTCGGCCACGAAGGACCGCAGGGGTGCGATGGATTTCTCGATCGAGGGACCGGTCACGAGGGTCTCGGCCGCGTCGGCCGGGATGCGGCGGCGCAGTTCGTCCCAGAAGGCGGTGTCGGTCCACTTGTCCAGCGGGTCGTCCACCGGGCACTGGATGTAATAGCGGCTGAGCTTTTCGCTGCGCATCGAGCACAGCGCGAAGCCGCGTTCGTGGTTGGCGTAGATCAGTTCGTCGGACACCGGCGGGGTTTCGGACAGGACGCCGAGCCAGCCGAAGGGGTAGACGCGTTCGTATTCGCGCAGGATGTCGGACGGGATCGCCTTGCGGCTGGGGCCGTGGAAGCCGTCGCAGCCCGCGACATGGTCGCAATCGATGCGGTGTTCGGTGCCGTCGCGGGTGTAGGTCACGAACGGGGCGTCGGTGTCGAGGTCGTGCAGCGTCACGCCTTCGGCGCCGTGGATGGTTGGGGCGCCCGACGCATCGCGCGCGGCGTAAAGATCGGCGGTTACCTCGGTCTGGCCCCAGACCATGACGTCCTTGCCGGTCGTGCCCTTGAAATCGACGCGGAAGCCGCGGTTGCGGGCCGAGAAGTAGCTGCCGTCATGGACCAGTCCGAAAGCATCCATCCGGGTTCCCACGCCCGCACGGCGCAGGGTTTCGACCGACCCCCATTCCAGCACGCCGGCCCGGATCCGCGACAGCACATAGTCCCGCGACCGCCGTTCCAGCACCACCGTGTCGATGCCTTCGTTGTGAAGCAACTGGCCCAGCAACAGGCCCGACGGCCCGCCGCCGATGATGCACACCTGCGTTCGCATGGTTGTCCTCCCTGACTGAATTCCTGCGTCAGTTAGTTGGCGATGTCAACCAAGCAAGGGTCAGGCAAGACGATCGAGCGCCGTGCCGAACGTGGCCGGATCGACGTTGCCGCCCGAAGCGATGCAGACGACGGCATCACCGGCCATGGCATCAGGATGAAACAGCGCGGCGGCCAGAGCGACGGCGCCGCCGGGTTCAAGCACGAGCTTGAGGCGCAGGAAGGCCTGGGCCATGGCGTCGAGCGCCTGGTCGTCGGTGATCACCAGCCCGGGGCCTGCGAGGCGGCTGAGGATGGGAAAGGTCAGGTCGCCGGGTGCGGGGGTCAGGATCGCATCGCAGATCGACCCGGTCGCGCGGGCGTTCGATTGCCGGGTGCCGGTGGCGAGCGATCGGGCCATGTCGTCGAAGCCGGCCGGTTCCACCGGGCGGACGCGCAGGCCGGTGCCGTCGAGGGCGAGGGCAATCCCGGCGGACAGCCCGCCGCCCCCGCAGCAGACTAGGACGTCGGCCTGCGTGATCCCGGCCTCCGCGGCCTGTTCGGCCAGTTCCAGCCCGCAGGTCCCCTGTCCTGCGATGACCATCGGATCGTCGTAGGGCCGGATCAGCGTCAGTCCGCGGTCGGTGGCCAGGCGATCGCCCAGCGCCTCGCGCGATTCGCCACCGACACGGTCGTAGAGGATGACCTCTGCCCCCAGCGCGCGGGTGTTGGAAACCTTCAGCTGCGGCGCATCGGCGGGCATCACGATGGTCGCGAGGCAGCCGTGGGCACGGGCGGCCCAGGCCACGCCCTGCGCGTGGTTGCCGGAGGAAAAGG
>CAYYOE010000021.1:0-22710 GCA_964473055.1 uncultured Rhodobacterales bacterium
AAGGTCATGGAATCCGACGTGAAGGGCTTCCAGCAGATCTCCAGCTCGCTGTCGCTCGGCCAGTCCACCATCGGCGTGGCGCGCTCGGCGGCGGAATCGGTCACTGACCTTCTGACCGAGATCAAGGGCCTCGTCGTTTCGGCCCAGGAAGAGAACGTCGACCGCGGCAAGATCCAGACCGACATCGGCCGCCTGCGCGATCAGATCAACTCGATCGTGGGCGCGGCGCAGTTCAACGGCCTGAACCTGCTGCGCGTGACACCCACCACGACCGGTGCGACAAACACGATCGCCGAGCAGATCGTCAACACGACCTCGGCCGGACGCGTGAATGTCCTGTCGTCGCTTGACCGGTCGGCGTCGGGTGTCGCCGCGTCGCAGATCGTCGTCAACAAGTCTGATCTTGCAGGTGGTGTGCAGACCGCCGGTACCGTTGCCGCCAGCGCGACGACCCTTGCGGCGACGGCCATGGGCGAATTCACGGGCACGCTTGCCGTGGGCGCGACGGCTTCGGTCGCGATTGCGGGCGACGTGACCGCGGCGGACCGTCAGGGCAACCGCGTCCTGGCCGGCGACACTTACGCCCTTGCGAACACCTTCTTCGAAAAGCTCGGGCTCAGCGCCGCCCAGGCGACGGCGGCCGCGACCACGGCCGCCTATGTCGCCCGGTCCGGGGACACGACGGCCGACGTGGCGCGCAACCTCGCCGACCGTGCGAACTTTGCGCTCGGAACCGCGGGCTTCGCGAACGACTTCCGGTTCGGGTTCACCGACGCCGGCGACGGTACCGCGACCTTCACCGTCACCAACACCCGGGCAACCGCCACGACCGTTGCCTTCGCGGCCGCGGACCGTGTCGTGACCTCGGGCGGGACTGCCGGTGGAGGCCTGGAACTGCTGCGCAACTTCAACGTGACCACATCGAACGGTGCCCGGGCAGCGCTGGCCGCCGTCGACGGACTGATCACCACGGCGACGAACGCCGCGGCGAACCTCGGCTCGGCCCAGCGCCGCATGGATATCCAGGCCGAATTCGTCGGCAAGCTGACGGACTCGTTCCGCGCGGGGATCGGAACGCTGGTCGACGCCAACATGGAAGAGGCGTCGGCCAAGTTGCAGGCGCTGCAGGTGCAGCAGCAGCTGGGCATCCAGTCGCTGTCCATCGCCAACCAGGCGCCCCAGTCGATCCTGGCCCTGTTCCGGTAATCCGGCCCTCCCTTCCGGGCGCGCGGTCCTCGCGCGCCCGGTCCCCCTGCCGCCGGCGGAACGGCCGGCCCCAGATCCCGAAGGGATGTCCGAAAGTGGATACGTTCTCTCAGGCCCGAACGGCCTATGGCGGGCCCTCGGCCGCCACCCGCACTCCGCGCGCCATCGAGTACGAAGCCTTCGCGCGCGTCACCCACCGCATCAGCGCCGCCGCCGCCCGCGGAAAGGCCGGGTTCCCGGATCTTGCCGCAGCGCTGCACGACAACCGCAGCCTCTGGACATTGCTTGCTGCCATGGTCGCCGACCCCGGAAACGAATTGCCGGACACGTTGCGCGCCGGGCTGTTCAATCTGGCAGGCTTCACGCAGCGCCACAGCGCGGCCGTACTCGCCGGAACAGCCAAGGCCGAGGTTCTGGTCGAGATCAACACGGCCGTCATGCGCGGCCTCGCCCCGACCGCTGCCGCTACCGCGACGACGTCGACCGCGAAGGTCCAGGCCATGCAGGAACGCCCCCCTGCGCGAACGCCGGGGCAGGCCACCGTAGCGGGAGGTCGTCGATGACCGGCCTTGTTCTCAAACTTGCACCAAAGGAGCGGGTGCTGATCAACGGCGCCGTGATCGAGAACGGCGACCGCCGCAGCCGGATGTCGATCCTGACGCCGAACGCGAACATCCTGCGCCTGCGCGATGCGATCCACCCGGAAGAGGTCAAGACGCCCGTGCGCCGGGTCTGCTACATCGCCCAGATCGTCCTGTCGGGCGACGTGGATCCGTCCGACGCCCGGCCGCAGCTGCTGCGCGGGATCGAACAGCTCAGCCAGGTTCTGACCGACAGCGACAGCCGCCAGCACCTGACCCGCGCCACCGAGGCGACCGTCGAAGGCAACTGGTACCAAACCCTGAAGGCCCTGCGCGCCCTCCTGCCCCGGGAAGAACGTCTTCTCGGCACCACGGGCACAGGCTGATGCTGGCCCCGGCCCTTCCCTTCACCGGGCAGGCCGGCTGGTCCTTCCTGCAGCGAACGCGGCCCGCCCAGCAGGCTGCGTTCGAGCGCCAGCCGCAGATGCAGCGCGACATCCAGCATTTTCGCGACAACATCGGGAAGATCCGGACCGCCGAGGACCTGGTCGCGGACAGACGCCTGCTGACCGTTGTTCTGGGGGCCTTCGGCCTGGAAGGCGACATTTCGAAGAAGGCCTTCATCCGGAAAGTCCTTGAAGAGGGCACGCTCGACCCGAAATCCCTGGCCAATCGTCTCCCCGACAAGCGCTATGCGCTGATGTCCTCGACCTTGGCCTTCGAACTGCAGGGCACCCAGTTCGCCGGACGCACCTTCCAGGAACGGATCGTTCGCGCTTTCGCCGACCGCCAGTTCGAGACGGCCATCGGCAACCAGAGCACCACCATGCGCCTTGCCCTCGGGCTCGAGCGCGACCTCGGGTCCATCCTGTCCGGACAGAACACCCAGAACGGCTACTGGTTCGCCGTCATGGGCACCCCGGCCGTGCGCCGCGTGTTCGAGACGGCCCTTGGACTGCCGCAGTCGATTGCCGGGCTGGACCTTGATCGGCAACTCGGGGTCTTCAAGGACGCATCCCAGCGCATCTTCGGAACCGCCGACCTGCGTGACTTCGCCGAACCGGACAGGCGCGGCGACCTGATCCGCCGGTTCGTCGTCCGCGCCGACCTTGACGGGCTGGACAGCAGGGTATCATCGGCCGGGCCACCCGGCGGGCCACCCGGGGCCACCGCCGCACTTGCGCTGCTACAGGCCTCGACCGGGCTCGGCTCTGCAAGTGGCAACGGTGCCCTTGCGATCCTGCAGGCGATGCAGCGGCGCTGACCACTTGCATGGCCGCCAGTCGACCGGCGCCTTTCTCTCGGCGAAGGGGTTAGTCCGGACCGCCGCGTCCCGGCCGGTGAACGGGCACACCGGATCCCGCTCGTGTCTGCATCATGTCTAGGTGCCTGCCGCGGCCTCGCCCTTCAGGATGCCAGAAAGCCGCGCAAAACTCGCGGCGCAGTCTCCCGGCGCCTCTTCCGCCAGGAAGCGGTCCAGTGTCGGCCAGACGGCAATTGCATCATCGACCCCGGGGTCGCTGCCCGGCACGTACAGGCCGGCCCGCAGCATCGTGGCGATGCGCTCGTAATCGGCGATACGCTTTCGCGCGAGGGTGATCAGTTCATTCTCGGCAGGGCTCGCCGCGTCCGGAAGCGAACGGGACACGCTGCGCAGCAGATCGACTGCGGGAAAACGCCCCCGCTCGGCGATCGCTCGGTCCAGGATCACATGTCCGTCCAGCACGCCGCGCACGATGTCGGCCACGGGTTCCTCCATGTCCGATCCCGCGACCAGCACACTGAAGACCGCCGTGATGTCGCCGGTTCCCTCGGTGCCCGGACCGGCGCGTTCACAAAGCGCCATCAGTGCCTGCGCCGTCGAGGGCGGAAACCCCCGCAGACTGGCAGGTTCGCCCGAGGCAAGCGCGATCTCGCGGTGCGCCTCGGCGAAGCGCGTCAGCGAATCGGCCAGCAGCACGACATGCCGACCGAGGTCGCGGAAGTGTTCTGCCACGGCCATGGCGGACTGCGCGCAGCGTCGCCGCATCAGGGGCGACCGGTCGGACGTGGCGGCCACGACGACCGTCCGGCGCATGCCTTCCGGTCCCAGTACGCGTGTCACGAAGTCACCGACCTCGCGGCCACGCTCGCCGATCAGCGCCAGCACGATCACATCCGCTTCGAGACCCGTGATGAACCGGGCAAGCAGGGTCGACTTGCCAACCCCGGACCCTGCGAACAGCCCGATTCGCTGCCCGCGGACAAGGGGCAGAAGCGTGTCGAACGCGGCAAGCCCCGTGTCGAGACGCACCCCCATGGGACGCCGCGCCGTCGCAGGGGGCGGGGCCGCGCGCACCGGGCGCGGTACCGTGCCCGGAAGCAGCGGCCGCCCGTCCAGCGGCATGCCCGTGGGGTCGATCACGCGGCCCAGCCAGCTGTCGTGCGGTGCGATGCGGTCGGAACCCGAAACGCTGACCGGCAACCCGACCCGCAGCCCTTCGGCCGCGCCATCGGCAGCAATCAGGGCGGATCCCGGGCCAAGCTCCAGCACCTCGCCAAGGCGCAGCTGGCCGCGGACCCCGATGTCGACCAGATCGCCCAGCGCCACCGTCTCGGGCAGGCCCACGACACGCAGAAGTCCGCGTTCCACGGCGACAATACGACCGCAGCGCCGAAAGGGCGGCACCCGGTCAACCGCTGCCCGCACCTCGTCGAATCCAAGCTGCACCCGGGTTTCTCCCTGTCGCCGTCGAACGCTTTCTAAAGGAATCAGGGTTAAGCCCAGATTGAAGCCGATCGAGGGAGAAGCCCCGATGTTCGAAACCCTTGAAGTATTCCGCATGGCACAGGCCATGGCGCGCCATGCCGGCAGCCGGCAGGCGCTGGTCGCGGCCAATATCGCCAATGCCGACACGCCCGGCTATCGCTCGCGCGATGTGGCGGCCTTTGCCGAAGTCTACCGGTCCAGCGAAACCGGCGTGATGCGCCACACGCGCGACCGGCACATGGGCGGGCGCGACGGCACGGCCAGCCCGCGCGCCTTGGACGCCCCAGGCCCGTCCTCGCCCAACGGCAATACCGTCGCGCTGGAAACCGAGATGTTCCGAAGCGTCGACGCCAAACGCCAGCACGACCGCGCCCTTGCCGTCTATCGCGCCTCGCTCGACCTCGTCCGGTCGAGCCTTGGCCGGCGCTGAGGGAGGGCGGAATGACCGATTTCACCCAGTCGCTTGCAATTTCCGCCAGCGGGATGCGTGCGCAGGGCGACCGCCTGCGCCTGTCGGCCGAGAACATGGCCAACATCGACACCCCCGGCTATCGTCGCAAGCTGACCAGCTTCGAGGCCGAACTGGCCCGGGGACAGCAGACAGGGGGCGTGCGCGCCGGGCCGGTGACGCTCGGCCACGCCGAACTGGAACGGGTTTTCGACCCCAGCCACCCGCTGGCGGACGAAAGCGGCCACTACGATGGATCGAACGTCGATCTGGTGGTCGAGATCGCTGACGCGCGCGAAGCGCAGCGCAGCTACGAGGCGAACCTCCGCATGTTCGATCAGGCCCGACAAATGTCGACCAGCCTGATGGAGCTTCTTCGTCGCTAGGAGTGACCAGAATGGACATCCGTACGACCCTTGCCGCGCAAACCTATGCCGGCGCCCGACCCGCCACGCAGCCGAACGCCGAGGCGGGCGGGACCGGCGGCTTTGCCGCCGCCTTTTCGGACTTCGCCCACACCCTGCGTGCGGGCGAGGAAACCTCGCTTGCCGCGATGCAGGGCGACGCCGATCCGCACGCGCTGGTCATGGCGCTTACCCAGTCGCAGCTCGCGGTCGAGACCGTGGTGGCTGTCCGCGACAAGGTGGTCGAGGCCTACCAGGAAATCCTGCGGATGCCGGTCTGATCCGCCATGGAAAACGTCCTCTATGATGCGTTGCGCCAGGGTCTTTGGGTCGCGGTCCTCATCGCGACCCCGCTTCTGGGGGTCGCCCTGGCCACCGGCATGGCGATCGGCCTGTTGCAGGCGCTGACTTCGGTCCAGGAAATGACCCTGACCTTCGTCCCGAAGCTCGTGGCGATGCTTGCGATCTTCTGGGTGACGATGGGCTTCATGACCGAGACGCTGACATCGTTCTTCACCGCGGGACTTATCCCGCTGATCGCGGGGTACTAGGCCATGGACAACATCGGCTATGCCACGCTCGCCCGCCAGTCGGGTCTGATGCGGGAAATGGCGACGGTCGCGAACAACATCGCGAACCTGTCCACTGCCGGCTACCGCCGCGAGGGGCTGGTGTTTGCCGAACATGTCGCCGCACTCGAACCTGGCGAGGCATCGCTGTCCCAGGGCACGGCGGGGGCACGGGTCACCGACCTGCGCCAGGGTCCGCTGACCCAGACCGGCGCCACCTTCGACCTCGCGATCGAAGGCGAGGGGTTCTTCCTGGTCGAAACGCCACAGGGCCGCGCCCTGACAAGGGCCGGCAGCTTCACGCCCGACGCCGAAGGTACGCTGGTCACGCCCGACGGCAACCCGCTGCTCGACGCCGGCGGCGCACCCGTCTTCGCGCCCCAGGGGGCGAAGATCGCCATCGGGGCAGACGGCACGATCTCGGCCGACGGCGAACCGATCGGCCAGATCGGGCTGTGGCAGCCGACCGATCCCCTGAAAATGACCCGCGGCGCCGGAACGCTGTTCCGCACCGAAGATGCCCAGCCTGCCGAAGGCGGCCGCATCTTCCAGGGGTTCCTCGAAGGCTCGAACGTCGATCCCGTGGTCGAGATCGCCCGCATGATCGAGGTCCAGCGCAGCTACGAACTGGGCCAGAAGTTCCTCGACCGCGAGGACGAACGCATCCGCGGCGTGATCCAGATCGCCGTGAAACTCTGACACCGAACGGAGGCCGCCATGCGCGCCCTATCCATTGCCGCCACGGGCATGAGTGCCCAGCAGATGCGCGTCGAGGTGATTTCGAACAACCTCGCCAACATGAGCACGACGGGCTACAGCGCCCGCCGGGCCGAGTTCGCCGACCTGCACTATCAGCAGCTCGCGCGGCCCGGCACGGTCAGCGCGTCCGACGGCACGGTGCTGCCCACAGGTGTACAACTGGGCCTTGGCGTGCGACCCGCGGCGGTCAGCGTGAATCTGGCACAGGGCAGCCTGGCGCTGACCGGCGGCGACCTCGACATCGCGATCGAGGGCGAGGGGTATTTCGAGATCACGCTGCCTTCGGGCATCCCCGCCTATACCCGCGACGGCGGTCTGAAGCGCTCGGCAGATGGCCTGATCGTCACGTCCGAGGGCTATCCGGTGGTGCCCGACATCACGATTCCCGTGGACGCCCGGTCGATCTCGATCAACGCCGACGGAGAGGTCTATGCCTATTTCAACGACCGGGTCGAGGCCGAGCTTCTGGGCCAGTTCACGCTGGCCAGCTTTCCAAATCCGAAGGGCCTCGAGGCCATCGGGTCGAACCTCTATCTTGAAACGGCCGCCTCGGGCAACGCGCTGGTCGAGGTGCCGGGCACGCAAGGGCTGGGCACCCTGCGGCAGGGCTATCTCGAATCCAGCTCGGTCGACCCGGTCAAGGAGATCACCGAACTGATCCAGGCCCAGCGCGGCTACGAACTGAACGCCAAGGTGATCTCGGCCGCCGACCAGATGCTCGGCGCGACGACACAGATCCGATGAACGCTGCCCTCCGCACCGCCGTTCTTTTCGGTTTCGCCCTGATGACCGGGTCCGTGCCTGCCGTCGCCGAAAGCCTGGTGGCGGCCCGCACGATCCGGGCGCTTTCGGTCGTCACGCCGCAGGACCTCGCCGTTTCCGACGCGGTGATCCCCGGGGCGCTCACCGACGCGGCTGACGCGGTCGGCCTGGAGACCCGGGTGGTCATCTACCCCGGTCGCCCGGTTCGCCCCGAAGACCTCGCCCCCCCCGCCATCGTCGAGCGAAACCAGGTCGTGCCGCTGGTCTATCGACACGGAACGCTCGCGATCAGCGCCGAGGGCCGCGCACTCGGGCGGGGAACCGTTGGCGACCGGGTCCGCGTGATGAACCTCGCATCGCGAAACACCGTTTCGGGGACCATCGGACCGGACGGCAGGGTCTGGGTCGAGACGCCGGGATTCCCGGGGGGCCAAATTACGGAGTTGCAGCCATGACATCACGGATCCTGGCCCTGTCACTGGCGCTCTTGACCACCGCCTGCGGACGGCTTGACGGCATCGGCCAACCCCCGCCCCTGACCTCCGCCGCGTCGGGACCGGAATTCGGTGCGATGGCAACACGCGCCTTCCCCGAGGTGTCCGAACCACGCCGACGCGTCGATCAATCCTCGCTCTGGACCTCTGGTCGCTCGTCGTTGCTGGGCGACCGCCGGGCGCGCGGTGTCGGCGACATCCTGACCGTCGTCATCCAGATCAACGAAAGCGCGCGCATCTCGAACCAGTCGGAACGGTCGCGCTCGGGATCCGAGAACCTCGGGGTGCCCTCGCTGCTCGGCCTGCCACAGCGGCTCGGACGACTGCTCCCTGAGGGTCAGACGTTCGATCCCGCGGTCGACATCGATTCCAGCAGTGCCTCGCGCGGCAGCGGCAGCGTCCGCCGCAACGAACAGCTGACGCTGCGCGTGGCCGCGGCGGTCACCGGCCGCCTGCCGAACGGCGTGCTCGAGATCCGCGGCACCCAGGAAGTGCGCGTGAACAACGAACTGCGCGAACTCCTGGTGACGGGATACGTCCGGCCCGAGGACATCTCGCGCCAGAACGAGATCACCTACGACAAGATCGCCTCGGCCCGCATTTCCTACGGCGGTCGCGGACAGATCTCGGAAGTGCAGCAACCGCGCTACGGCCAGCAGGTGGCCGAACGCATCCTGCCGTTCTGAAGGGGTTCACATGGGAAAGATCCTGCCGGTCCTGCTGGCGTTGATCGGTGCGGGCGCCGGCATCGGTGCCGGGTTCCTGACCCGCCCGCCGCCACCTGTCGAAATCGCCAACCCCTGCGGCGACCCGACCGATCCGGCGGCGGCCCCTGCATCTGCTCCGCCGGATCTGGCCGCGCCAGCCGAAGTCGCCTTCGTGAAGCTCAACAACCAGTTCATCGTTCCCGTCGTATCAGACGGCCGGGTGTCGTCGCTCATCATCCTCGCGCTCAGCCTGGAGGTACCGCCGGGGTCGAACGAGGCTGTCTTCGCGCGCGAACCGAAGCTGCGCGATGCGTTCCTGCAGGTTCTGTTCGACCATGCCAATGCTGGCGGCTTCGCCGGCAACTTCACGGCCGGCACATCGCTGACGACACTCCGCCGCGCCCTGCATGAGGCCGCGATCCAGGTCCTTGGTCCATCGGTCAGCGGGGTTCTGATCGAGGACATCGTGCGCCAGGACAGCTAGGCCGCCCTGCGTCACAAGGCGTCAACCGTACGACTGCCCAGTTGGGGGCGTCGTGGCCAGGGACCTCTTCAGCCGGTCCCTCCTCGCCCGAGAATGGGCTTCGGCCGTCAGGTCGCGAAGTGCGGACAGCCGTCCGAAGGTTTGCGTTGCCGCAAGGTGCGCCGCCTCCAGTTCCGCGCGCGCTTCCGCAAGCCGGCCCAGCAGTCGTTGCCTCTGGCTGGCGATCCAGACATCATGTCGGGCCACCGCCTGCAAGGCACCGGGCTGCGACAGAAGCGCAGGACCGATGTCCGGATTGCGGCCCAGCGACGCGATCGCGTCCTGCAGCTGACGCATCTGTCCCGCCGCCCGGGCAAGCCGGGCCTGTGCTGCCTGATCGACGGCTTCCGCGATCTCGACCAGGCGCTCCAGATCCGCGACGCTCATCTCCGGCGCACCTTGCGCATCCGGTCGGCAAACCGGATGGCGGCGGCGACCGCCTTGTAGTGCGATGGCGCGATCTCCTGGTCCAGCCGGACGGTTGCATGCAGGGCCCGTGCGGTGGCCGGGTCGCTGTGTATCGGCACACCGGCTGCGACCGCGCGTTCCCGGATCCGCAGGGCGACTTCGTCCACGCCCTTGGCCACGCACACCGGGGCGCTGCCGCGCGTGCGGGACCATGAAAGCGCAACGGCATAGTGGGTCGGGTTGACGATCACGACCTCGGCCTCGGCAACCTTGTCGAGCATCCGGTTCGTCGCGATGTCCTGACCGCGCTGGCGGCGGACCTGGCGCATCATCGGATCGCCCTCCGAGGTCTTCATCTCGTCCATCAGCTCCTTGCGCGACATCCGGTTGCGCCGGTGCAGGTCGAACCGCTGCCAGACCAGATCGACCAGCGCCATGGGCAACGAGATGGCCGCCATCAGCGCCAGAAAGCCGACCAGCAGGTTCAGGAAGGCGACAGCGCCCGGGGTCGGGGGCATCAGGGTGGCAGTCACGATGTCGTCGATCTGCAGGGCAAGATAGACCCCCAGCGCAACGCAGACGGCGACCAGCTTCACGAAGCTGCGGGCAAATTCCATCAGGCCGGTGGGCCCGAACTTCTGACCGGCATTGGAAACCGGGCTCAGCCGGTTCAGCTTTGGCGCCAGCTTGTCGGGGCTGAATGTGACAGCCCGCGAGGCGACGAGTGCCGCGATCACGGCCACGGCCGGCGCGGCAAACAGAACCCCCGACAGCGGACCGGCCCCCAGCACGATCTGCCCCACCACATGCAGGGCGGTCCCGGCGGTAGGATCAATGGTCGAACTCTGACCACCAACCGCGGCGGTCAGGGCGCGCTGCAGCCCGGCACCCATATCGCGCATGGCCGGTCCGCCATAGGCCAGACCCCCGGCAAGAAGCGCGAGGTACACGACCGCCGTGTTCAGTTCGCTCGATTTGGCGATGTCGCCCTTCTTGCGCGCATCCTCGAGCTTCTGGGGCGTCGGCTCGTGCGACTTCTCGGCGGCGTCGTCCCCGGCGCTCATGGCAGCATGACACCCCCGCCCGCAAGCAGGCCGAACAGGGTATCGATCCAGACGGCGATGATCAGCGGTGTGGACAGCAAAAGCAGCACAAGGACTGCCCAGGTCAGGGCAGGAACGCCGATGAAGGTGGCCATGAACTGCGGCATCGCACGGTTCAGCACGCCAAGTGCCAGGTTGTAGACGGTGGCAGCCATGACGAAGGGCAGGGCCAGCGAGAAGGCCAGCGCGATGGCCGCCGATGTGCGCTGCACCGACCAGAGGCCGATCTCGCCCGCGTCGATGGCGCCGCCGGGCGGAAACAACCGGTAGGTGTCGATCAGGGCCGCCGCCAGTTCCACATGCAAGCCCTGGCTTGCCGCCACGGCCAGACCGGTGATCGTCAGGATATGGCCGACGGTCGGAAGCGGGTCGATCGCTGCCCCGCCGAAAAGTTGCGACAACGACGCCGCCTGCGCGGCAATTGTGCCCGCAACCTGCAGTGCGAAGACCAGCAGGCGCAGGGACAGCCCAAGGATCAGGCCCGCCCCCACCTCAATCGCGGCCGTGCGCAGCAGGCCAGCCCTCGGAAGGGCCTCGGCAACACCGGGCAGCACCGCCGGCCCGATGACCGCGGTGAAAGCGAGGGCCGCCGCAAGGCGCAAACGCAGGGGAACGGACTGTTCGCCAAAGGCCGGTACGAGCGAAACCATCGCACCGACCCGCAGGAAGACCAGGGCGATGGCGAGAAGCGGCTCGCCGGCCAGAAGATCGGGCAGTCCCGTCATGCCGGGACCAGCCCGACCAGCGATGGTCGCACCTCGGGGCCGATCTCTGCATAGGAGATCACGGGGTTCTGGATCTGCCGGGTGGCAAGCACCGTGCGCAAGAAGCGGCGCCGTCCGGGCGAGGCGACGACGGCCGCAAAGACACCGCCCTCGGCAGCCCGGGTCAACCGCTCGGCCAGGGCATTGGCAAGCCGGTTGAACTCGCCGGGCGGCAGGGCGATGTCCTGACGCCCATTCTCGGCCGCGATCTGATAGGTCGAGAACAGGTCTTCCCATTCCGGGGCAAGCTGGACGAGGGGCACGGTACCATCCACCCGGCGGATTTCGGCGATCAGCTGGAACCCGAGCCGCTGGCGGACATGCTCGCAGATCGCCTCGGGCGTCTGGCCCTGACCCCTGACCTCGGCGATCGCCTCGAGGATCATCGGCAGGTTTCGGATCGACACCCGTTCCTCCAGAAGCAGCCGCAGGACGGACAGAAGCAGATCGACCGGCACCCGATCGGGGACAAGCTCGTCCACCAGTCGCTTGTTGGCGTCGGCGCGGCGGCCGTCGGACAAGGATGTGAATTCGTCCAGTAGTCGCCGCAGTGCCTTCATTGTCAGCAGCCGGGAAAAGTTCGACTTGACGATTTCCAGCAGATGCGTGGCCAGCACCTCGGTCGGGGTGACCACGGTAAACCCCTGCAGGGCCACTTCCTCGCGAACGGCCGGATCGATCCAGCGGGCCGGGGCGCGATAGACAGGCTCGTTCACGTCCTCGCCGGCCACGGAAAGCTGCGTATCCGATCCGGTCAGGGTCAGTACCCTGTCGTGGCGCAGCACGGCGCGGGCCTGCTCGACCCCCTGGATCCGGATGAGATACTCGCCCGGCCGGAGGGAACTGTCGTCGGTCAGGCGGATCTCGGGCAGGATCAGGCCATAGGACGTGGCTATGTGCGTCCGCATGTTGCGGATCCGGGAATCCAGCCCGGTTCCCGGATCCAGCACCAGCGCCACAAGGTCCGGCGCGAACTCGATATGGATGTCGTCGAAGTCGAGCACATCCCCGAGGGTCGCCTCGGGGGGCGGCGCTTCCGGCGTAGCAGTCCTGCTGTCCCGGGCGTCCTGCTCCACGCGCGTCGCCCGTCGCCAGGCGAGCACGCCCAGCACGACGGCCCCTGCCATGAAGGGGGCGAACGGCAACCCGGGAACCACCGCAAGCAGCGCCATCAGAAGTGCAACGGTGGCCAGCGCCGCCGGATGCCGCCCGAGTTGCGCAATCATGGCGGTATCCGTCGCCTCGGTGGCCCCCCCACGGGCCAGCAAAAGTGCCGCTGCAATCGAGATGACGACGGCCGGGATCTGCCCGACGAGCGCATCGCCGACCGTCAGGATCGCATAGGTCTCGAACGCCGGGCCAAACGCCATGCCCTGCACGCCGACCCCCATGACAAGGCCCATCAGCAGGTTGACCAGCGTGATCAGCAGCCCGGCGACGGCATCGCCCTTGACGAACTTCGACGCCCCGTCGAGCGACCCGAAGAAGGTCGTCTCTTCCTGTTCGCGCTTGCGTCGCGCCTTGGCCTCCATGTGGTCGATCGCCCCGGCGGCGACATCGCTGTCGATGGCCAGTTGCTTGCCGGGCATCGCATCCAGGGCAAAACGCGCGCTGACCTCGGCCATGCGGGCGGCCCCGCGCGTGATCACGATGAAGTTGACGATCAGTATGACCACGAAGACGACGATGCCCAGAAAGACGCTGCCGCCCATGATGAACATGGCAAAGCCTTCGATGACGTGGCCGGCGGCATCCGTCCCGGTGTGCCCCTGCCCGATGATCAGTTTCGTGGACGATACGTTCAGCGCCAGCCGCAGCACGAGGGACGCAAGCAGCACGGTCGGAAAGGCCGAAAAATCCAGCGGGCGCTCGACGAACAGAACGACCGTGAAAATCAGAACGGCCAGTCCGAATGACGCGGCCAGCCCGATATCCAGCATCAGGGCGGGCATCGGCAGGATCATCATGGCGATGACCGCCAGAAGGGCCAGCGCAAGCAGGGCGGTGGGCTTCAGCAGGAGGGTCTTCATCATCGCGATCAGCCCTCTTCCCCGTGGGCCAAGCCGGCGGCGTCGATGAAGCGGTTGCCCGGCGCAAGGCCAGCCAGAGGCACCAACGATCCAAGGCTCACCCCCGCGCCGGACTGCAGCAGCGGAAAGGTGTTCTCGCGTGGCGCGCGGACCTGCGACCGCACCATCGCGGTTTCCGACACCTCGGGCGGATTGCCCTCGACTGCAGCGCGATGCCGGTCGAAGATCGCGCGGTAGCGGTTGGCGAAGGTAGGCGTGCGCGAATGATAGGCCCCGGCAGCCGCGCTCCAGTTGCCAAGCTCGGCGTGCAGTTCGCTCAGGAACCGTGCCGCATACCGGCCGTTGGCGAGCGGCTCGAACATCTCCTCGATCGAGGCGAAATGCTGTCCGTGCCAGCGGTAGTTGATCTGGAAGCAACCCACGTCGAAGCTGCGCGCGCCGCGCTTGAAATGTTCGAACACATAGGCGCGGGCCTCATCGGGCGTGTCGAACCACACCCCCCGCCCCTCCATGTTGACGGTCCAGGGCCAGGGTTGGACCCGCCCATCCCGGCGACGCCCCGTTTCGGTGCGGGTGATGGCCTGAAGGACGCCAAGCGGCACGCCGCTTTCCCGCGCAACCTGTGCGGCGACCGCATCGCAGACTTGCCCGGGTTCCGGCGTCGTGGAACGGGTGGCGTCAGCCGGACTCGCGGACCCGATGATCGCGCAGAGCGCGAAAACGAAGGCGACGGTGAACGGGCGGGGACGGCGCTGCGGGCGCGGTCGAAGTGAAGAGGAGGCCATTCTGGTCTCTCGGTCGGGATCTCAGGTGACCTGCCTAGGCCCTATCCGTTGCGATTCCCGTAACGTCCGCCCGTCTCATTCCGCATCGCGCCCGACTTCACGCGCGAGTTCCGCCGCGATCGTCTCGCGCAGCCGTGTCGTGCCTTCGATCAGTTGCTGGTGCTCAGCCAGGGACTCGGTGGTTGCGGGCGCTCGCAACGGGTCTCCCAATGCGAGGCCGGCCAGGGCGGAACGGGTCGCCTCCGAATCGTCGGCGACACGCGCCATGTCACCGGCCCGCCAGGCCGCATCCGACGCGGCCCCTGTTTCGCCGATCCGGTCCAGCGCGTCTGCCGCGGCCGCAAGATCCCCGAGGGCGGAATAGGCCTCGGCGCGTAGCCGGGTCGCGGCATCGCCGTCAAGCCCGGCCAGCCGGGTCAGCGCGGCGGCCGGATCGGACAGCCGCAGCCAGGCGCGTGCCGCAGACACGCGGGCCGCCGGATCGCGTCGCAGGTTCTCCACCAGGGGCAGGGCCGCCTCGGGCAATCCCAGGTCCGTCAGCCGGTCAGCCGCCGCGATCCTTGCGTTGGGTGCGGCGCCCGACTCCAGCAGAAACGGCAGGTCGCCCGGCGCCCGCGAAAGGAAGGCACGGTCTGTGGCGCGTGTCGTCAGAACTTCGACGTAGCGGGTCGCGATCTCGGCCACGGTGTCCGACGCCACGTCGGCGCGATCCACGGTGCGGCGCAGTTCCGCAAGCGCTGAATCGTAATCCTCGCGCGCCACCAGCGACAGGATTTCCCCGCGCCGCAGCCGCTGGCCAACGTCCGTGCCCCGGAACTCGAAGGCCAACGCCGCCGCCGATGCAATGAGCGGGTCGCCCGGAACATCGCCCCGCGCGAGGATCGATTCGACCAGTTCCGCGGTCGCCTCGCTTGCAAGCGGTCCGTCAAGCCGCGCAACTCCTGCAAGGCGCGCCTCGGCAGCGGCCGGGTCTCCGACGGTGGCCTCGACGCGCGCATCCAGCAACGTGCCGGCCTCGCGCGCGATCTCGGATGTCGCATCGCTCGGCATGTCGATCCGGCCGAACGAGCGGCGCAGGGCGGCCACGGTTTCCATGTCGCCGATCTCGAGGAACCGGGTGGCAAGCTGCGGTCCTAGACTTCTGCGCAATCCCGTCGGCAGTTCCTCGAACGCCTTCAGGACTGCTTCGCGCGAATAGTCCGCATCGGGTGGCAGCCTGGCGTGGGCCAACGCACCCCAGAGCGATGCGGGCGACGGACACCCGAGTTGACCGGCAAGGGCATCGGTCGCCGTTCCTGTCTCGCCATCCACGATATGCGACATCGCGCGCAGCACCCTGGCACGATCGTCCGGCAGACCCGAAACGGTCAGGAAAGAGTCGAGCAACTGCCGGGCCTCGGCTCCGAAGCCATAGGCGATCTGGTACCGAACGGCCGCTTCAAGCGCCTCATCCGAAACCCGGTCGAACTCGCCCAGAAGCGTTGCGCGGCTGGGTCCGAAGTCCGGACGCGTCTCTGCTTCGGGGATCCATTTCGAGACATCGACAGCGGCATCGGGCAGGCAGAGAGGTGTGCCGCGCTGGGCCCCTGCCGTCGACCCGCTCTCGGCAGCGAGTCGATCCAACGCGGTGGCAATGCGGATCTGGTCCGCCGGATCGGGCGTCAGGTTCTGCACGGGGTCGCTTGCGGGTGGGTCCGCCTCGGCGACGGGTGTCTCCGCGGCTCCCTGATCGCGGCCGGCGGAGTCCGAACCTGTCTCCGCCGGCTGCGCGGCGGTCCGCGCCCGCAGGGTGTCACGGTTCGGCTCGACCACGCCCTGCGTCAGGCCGCGACCGACCTCGGCGGCCAGCAGTGTGCCGAAGGCGGCCGCAAACTCCTGCGCGCGCGGATCGGGCAGGGCGCGCGGCTCTGCCGGATGCAACGGCAGCATCCGCATCAAGTCGTCCCGAGGCGGTATCGGCATGACGGGCGGAAGGGGGACGGGACCCGTTGTCGCCTCCTGCGGGTCGCCGTCCTCCCGGACCGGGTCGTTTCGGTCAGGCCGGATCCGCGTCGGCGCCTCGATCCAGCGCCCCGGGCGCGAGACCGGATCGGCCGATCGCACCACCGCAGGCGCCCCGACGCGGTCCGGCCGTTCCGGAGGTGGCTGCAAGGCCGCGACAGGAACCTGGCCCGCCGAGTCGTCCTCCGAGATCGCCGCGGCAGTCGCCGGGCGACCGTCAAGGCGCAGCGCGTCGGGACCGGGGGCTTGCGCAGCCATCGTCGACGCGTCGGCGCGCGGCACCGCGCCACCGTCCGGCACGCGCGCCGGAGGTGCGGGGGCGCGGTCGTCCTGACCGGTTGAGCCGGCCTCGAAACCGGGAACAACGTCCTGTCCGGCCACCGGGCCAACGGGGGCAGGATCCCGCGCAGTCCCGGCGGGGACCGTATCACCTTCGGAGACTGTCGCCACAAGGTCGGGCGGGCCATCGGCCGGCTGGGGGGGATCCGGGCGCAGTTGCGACGCATCATCCCGGTCCGGCCGCCCCTCCGCCACCCCCACCGCGCGCCGGGAAGGCTCGCCGACAGGCCATACGGCGAGCGGATCGGCCTGACGGGGCAGCCCGGGATCATAGCGAAGGGCTGCCGCGGTCGGCATCGTCCATGCCGGAGGTGGACTCGACGGTTCGGCCTCGAGCGGCGTATCTGCGGCATCGGCCGGCGCTGCACGCAAAAGCTCGAACGGGTTCCCCGGTGGGGCCGGACCGTCACGGATATCGAGCACCAGACCCCGTCCGGGCAGGTCGATCGCGTCGGCGTGGCATTGGCAGGCGACCTCGATCTCGACCGTTCCGTCCGCCTGTTGGACGATGGCCGCGATCCTGTCCTTCGGGATCAGATCGAATACACCGGACAGACCATACCCGGCAGCCCGTTCGATCCGCAGGCGATAGCCGGTTTCCGTCGGGATCAACGACCAGGCGCGGCGATCGGGAAAGACGAACACCAGACGCGCGAATTGGGCGTGGTTCCCCGACCGAACCTGTATCATGTCGTCGCCAGCCTGCGCCTGTGCCCGAACGGGGGGCGCAACGGCCGCGCAAAACACCGCCAGAATCACCGCAATCAACCGGCGCTGACCCAACGGCAGGATCATGCGGCCTCCTGCTTGGTGCTCTTGAGTGCCTCTTCCAGTTGCGAGAACGTGGGGCGGTTGTGGCCCGGCGTGTTCTGCCGCCCCACCTCGATGCAGATGTTGGTGGCGTGGCTGTGCAGGTTGGCCACCAGGACTTCGCGGATCAGCCTGTAGTAGTGCAGTTCGTCCTCGACGATCGCCTTCATCCGGACGGCAAACGGGCCGACGATTCCGTAGGCGAGGAAGACGCCAAGGAAGGTGCCCACCAGCGCGCCGCCGATCAGTTTTCCAAGCACCTCGGGGGGCTGGTCGATGGACCCCATCGTCTTGATCACCCCGAGGACCGCCGCCACGATACCCAGTGCGGGCAGACCATCAGCCATGTTCTGCAGGACGTGGCTGGCATGCATCGCATGATGCTCCACCGCCTCGAGACGCTTCTCCAGCACCTCCTCGACCTGGTGCGGGTCGTCGTAGTTCATCGACGCGGCGCGCAGCGTGTCGCAGATCAGTTCCACCGCCTCGTGATCCTTCAGGACCTTCGGGTAGCGCTGGAAGATGGTCGAGTTCTCCGGGTTCTCGATATGCTCCTCGATCGCAACGGGGTTCTGCCGTTGCAGTCGGATCAGCTCGAACAACAGGCACAGCAGGTCGCGGTAGTCGTCGGGTTTCCATTTCGGCCCCTTCAGGATCTTCCCCAGATCCTTCACCGTGTGCTTGATCGCCGGCAGGTCGTTGCCGACGACGAAGGCGCCGATGGCTGCACCGCCGATCATCGTAAGCTCGTAGGGGAGGGCCTTCAGGATCAGGCCGAACTTGCCCCCGGCAGCCATGTAGCCGCCGAAGACCATCACAAGCACAATGACCACGCCGACAATCGAGATCATTTGGTCGGCCCCCGGTACGCCATTGCTGCCCCATCCATCTGGCAGATGTTCCTTACGAATCCCTCACTCGGTCGGCGTATTCGCATTCCGACCGGCCAGAACGACGCTGATCGAATAGGCCTGGTCCGGCGGAAGACCGGCGAGGATCGCCGCGGCGGCGTCCGCGCGCATCCGCCCGAGGAAACCAGCCGCGAAGACCGGTTCCATCTGGCCGAACAGGATGGCCGCATCCGCGGGCTTCATGTTCTCGTAGACACTCGTCAGCTTGGACAGGTCGGCCTCGGCTGCCTGGGATGCGGTCGCGATGGTGCGTGCGAGCTGCCGCTCTGCGGCCTCCAGCGCTTCAAGCCCGGCGCGAAGTTCCTCGGTGGCGACCTCGACCGTGCGCTCGCGATCCGCAAGCTGGGCCTCCAGTGCCGCAACGCGGTTCTCGCGCCGGGTCAGGCTGGCGAGAATATCGGCCAGTTCAGGTGCCGGCGTGCAGACCGCTGGCTCGGCGATTTCCTGCACGCGGTCTGTCTGGGCCCGCGCCATCGCCCCCAGCCCCTGCGCGATGGCGCTTCCGCTGCCCTCGGCCAGGCGGACCAGCGCCGACAGGGCCAGAATGGAGGCGACCACGACCAGAACAGGGACGCGACGGCCGGGTTTGCGGGGCTTGGACGGCGTCGCAGACTTCACTGGACCGACCTCTCAAGACGGGTCCGTCGCGTGAGAAAGCGCGCGCCCCCCTCGTCGCCCTGCGGGTCCCCGGACCCGGCGGTTTCGAGATCGCCCCCGTGGTCCTTCGCGGTGCGGGGCGTGGCAGGCCGGACGGCGTCGTCAAGATCGTGCATCGAGGCAAGCAGAAGCTCCAGCCGCTTCGACGTCTCCTCGGCGCGGAGGGTCAGGCTTCCAAGTCGCTCGCTGGAGGTGTTCGCAGCGGCCTGGGCGGCAGACAAGGCCCGCGTCATCCCGTCCACCTCGGCCGACAGCACGGCAATGGCGCTGCCCATGCCGCTTTCCAGACTCGTCAGCCGCGACACCTTGCGCGCCAGAACAAGGCAGTAGGCGGCGGCGCCAAGGGCGCCGGCGATCAGCAGGATGTCCGCGATCAGTCCCATGGTCGTCCTTTCAGGTCAAAACGAATTCCATGATCAGAAGATCCCGCACCCGGCCTTCGCCGGTGACCACCTGAACACGCCGCAGCATCTGCGCCCGCAACCGCTGCAGCGCCATCGGATCAGAGAGTTCCGTCATGTCCACGGCACGCAGGTAGCCGTTCAGCACGTCCGTCACCCGCGGCAGCATGAGCGTCACATCGGCCACATGTTCGGCGTTGACTTCGAGGTGGGCACGGAACCGCAGATGCCGCCCCGCGCCGGCCGGCCCGAGGTTGACGACCAGCGGATCGACGGCGACGAAGGCAACCCCCGGAAGCGGTCCGGCCAACGGCAGGGAGGGGCCCGCGGCTTCCGTGTCCGACGTGTCCTGCGGCGGTGCAAGAAGCAGACCGGAATGGACGGCGTAGAAGCCGCCCCCGCCAAGAACAAGCGCCATGACCAGGCCAAGAACCAGCCCGAGCTTGCCGCCCTTCTTCTTCGGGGCCTCGTCGCCCGCCGCTGCTTCCGTCGCCGCCATCACGCACCGCAAACCACCTGAATGCAAATGCAGAATAGGCCAGAGCGACTAACCGAATCTTAAGCCGCAGCAATCAATTGTCCGAAAGCCGGGCAGAAGCCGGGCGGGAATGCGGAGTGGTCGGTGAACAATCTCCTTGCCTCGTGGGACAGGCTTGACGGACGTCGGCGGGTGATCGTGCTGCTCGCGGCGGCGGCAACCTTTGCGGCGGTTCTCGGGCTCGCACGGCTGGCCAGCCAGCCGTCGCTGTCGCTGCTTTACTCCAACCTCGATCCCGCCGCCGCATCCGAGGTGGTAACCGCGCTCGACCAGCAGGGCGTAACCTACGACGTGCGCGGCAACGCGATCTTCGTGGACAACACCCTGCGCGACCAGCTGCGCCTGACCCTGGCAGGACAGGGCCTGCCGCAAAGCGCCTCGCGCGGGTACGAACTGCTGGATTCCCTGTCGGGATTCGGAACCACCGCGCAGATGTTCGACGCCGCCTACTGGCGTGCCAAGGAAGGCGAGCTTGCGCGCACGATCGCCAGCAGCCCGCAGGTCGAGGCCGCGCGCGTCCATATCGCGACGACGCCGAATCGCCCGTTCCAGAGGAACGCGCGGCCGACGGCGTCCGTCGCGATCACGCCCCGGGGTGGCGCATTGCCAGCCGAGGTCGCGCGCGCCGCCCGCCACCTGGTCGCTGCGTCGGTCAGTGGAATGTCCGCGTCGGACGTGGCCGTGATCGACGCGCGCACCGGCAGCGTCGTCACCGGGGACGATGTGGCAGGCCTCCCTGGCGCCAGTGCCGAAGACCGCGCCATGATCCTGAAGCACAACGTGGAACGGCTCTTGTCGGCCCGCGTCGGCGCAGGCGCGGCCGTGGTCGAGGTGAACGTCGAGACGCTGTCCGATGTCGAACAGATCACCGAGCGCCGCTTCGACCCGGACACCCGTGTGGCGATCAGCACCGAGACCGAGGAACGGTCGCGCCAGTCCGAAGACCAGCGTCCCGCCAATGTGACGGTCGCCTCGAACCTGCCCGACGGGGACGGTGCGGGCGGAAATGGCAGCAGCACCAGTCGCGACACCGAAACGCGGAACCTGACGAACTTCGAGGTGTCGGAAACCCGCCGCGAAGTGCTGCGGCAGCCAGGCGGGACGCGCCGGATTACGGTGGCCGTGCTGGTTGACGGTCTGCGCGGAACCGGACCGGACGGCACCCCGACATGGGAGCCGCGGCCGCAGGCGGAACTCCAGGGGATGCGCGACCTCATCGCCTCGACCGTCGGTTTCGACGAGGCGCGGGGCGACGTGATCACCATCCAGTCGATGCAGTTCGACACCCCCCCGGTCCCCGAGGGCACCGCGGCCAGCAATCCGCCCTTCTCCCTTGGCCCGATCGACGTGATGGGTCTGGCCCAGCTTGCCGCGCTGACCCTCGTGGCGCTGGTCCTGGGGCTTTTCGTGCTGCGTCCCCTGTTGACCTCGACCGGATCCGCGGGCGCCGCACCGGCGCTGCCGGCACCCGGCGGGCGGGCGGGGGACTACGGCGCCGGCGCCGATCCGGTCCTGACCGGTGAAATCGACAACGACGTCGGCGAGTTCAGCCTGCCCGGCATGGCGACCGTCGGCAACTTCGAGGGTCTGGATGGTGGCGATTCCGACGATCCGGTGGACCGCCTGCGCCGTCTGATCGGTGACCGCCAGACCGAAACGGTCGGCATCCTGCGGTCGTGGATGGAAGAAGGCGGAGCGCGGCGGTGATGGCCGGGTCCCTCAAACTCGAGGATTTCAGCCGCGTGCCACCGCCGCGTCCCCGGCAGGCGGGCCCGGTCGCGGCCCTGGCCGCGCCGGACCGGGCATCCGGCGGGCGTGCCGGGGCGTCGTCGACGGAAAGCGCCGCAGCCGGGCATCAGGAGGCCTGGGATGCGGGCTTCAAGACCGGGTGGGACGACGCGGTCCGCGCGGCGGCCGAGGACGAGGCCCGGGTTAGGGCCGATTTCGCGCGCAACCTGCGCGACCTCGGCTTCACCTACCAGGAGGCGCGGACCCAGGTCATTGCCGCGCTGGAACCGCTCTTGTCCGATGTCGTCGGCAAGCTGCTGCCGGACCTCGCGCAGGCCGCCCTCGTCCCGCGAATCGTCGAGACCGTGATGAGCCAGGCAGCGCAGGCCGCAACAGCCCCCATCGAAATCCAGATCGCCCCCGCCGCCCGCCCGACACTCGACCGGCTCTTCGAGGCGCCGCCGGGGCTGCCCGTCACCATCCGCGAGGAACCGAGCCTGGATCTCGGTCAAGCGGTGCTGCGCTTCGCCCAGGGCGAGACCCATGTCGACCTGAGCGCCGTTGTCGAGGCCGCGAGAGACGGGATCGATGCGCTCTACTCCCTCACCCAGGACCAGAGACAGGAAAGACGCCATGGCTGACCCGATGATCGGGGCCGACAACCCATTCACCCGCGTACCGATCGAGGTGACCATTTCGGTCGGCAAGGCGCGGCCCACCGTGGGCGAGCTTCTGCAGCTGCAGCCCGATGCCGTGCTGCCGCTGGATACCCGGATCGAGGACCCGGTCGAACTCTATGTCGGAGAGCGACTGATCGCGCGCGGCGAGTTGCAGGAACTCGACGGTGCCGAGGCCGGGCAACTGGCCGTGCGGCTGACCGAAGTGGTCGATCCCGGACAGGGGGTCTAGGATGCGGCAGCCGCGGGCATCGGACCGGCCTGTAGTGCCGTGCCGGTCGGCCGTCGCCGCCCTGGCCCTGGGGCTGCTGGTCGCGGGCACGGCCCCGGCGCAGGCCCAGGACCTGACCCTGTCG
>CAYYOE010000022.1:0-13351 GCA_964473055.1 uncultured Rhodobacterales bacterium
AGCGGGTCGAGCGCCGAAAACGGTTCGTCCAGGAACCAAAGCTCGGGGTCAGCCGCCAGCGACCGGGCGATGCCCACGCGCTGCTGCTGGCCGCCCGACAACTGCCGGGGATAGGCACCCTCGCGCCCCTTCAGGCCCACCAGCGCCACCATCTGCGCCGCGCGGTCTTCGCGCGCGCGGCGGTCGAGGCCCTGAACCTCCAGCGGGAAGGCCACGTTCTGCAGCACGGTCAGGTGCGGCAGCAGCGCGAAGTGCTGGAACACCATGCCCATCTTGTGCCGCCGCAATTCGATCATCTCGGCGTCCGAGGCGCGCAGAAGGTCCTGCCCGTGAAACAGGATTTCCCCCGCCGTCGGTTCGATCAGCCGCGACAGGCAGCGCACCAGCGTCGACTTGCCCGACCCCGAAAGCCCCATGATGACGAAGATCTCGCCCTCGCCCACCTCCAGATCGACGTGGCGCACGGCGGGCACCAGCCCGGCGCCGATCAGGGCGTCATGGCTGGCGTCCGGCCCCAGGCGACGCAGGGTTTCCGCCGCGCGGGGGCCAAAGACCTTCCAGACGCCGCGGCAGACGAGTTTCGGTTGCGTGTCGGGCATGGGTGCGTCTGGCGGCAGCGTGTCCGGTGCAGGGGCGCCCGCGACCGGGCGCCCGCGCGGTCCCGTTACTGGACCCACGCTCTCCACGTCGTCTCGTTTGCGGCCATCCAGTCGGCGACGGCCGCCTCGACGGTCTTCCCTTCCAGATCGACCTCGGTGATCATCGCGCCCATGTCGTCGTTCGAGATGGTGAAGGCCTCGATTGCGGCGTAGGCGCTGGGCCACTTGTCCTGCACACCGGCCCAGGTGACCTTCCAGATGTCGCCGAAAGGCTTGCCGCAGTCATAGGCCATGTCCGGGTTAATTCCCCAGGACGGGTCGGTGTAGCACTCGTCGGTGTATTCGGGGAACTCGATCCATTCGCCTTCGTATTTCGCGGGGGCCCAGTGCGGTGCATAGACCCACAGAAGGATCGGCGCCTGACGCTGGATCGCGCTTTCCAGTTCGGCAAAGAGGGCCGCATCGGTGCCCGCGTGGATCACCTCGAACGGCAGGTCCAGCGCCTCGATGCGCTCCTCGTCGAAGCCGCCCCAGGTGACCGGACCGCCCAGATAGCGCCCCTTGGGAAGGGTTTCGGCAGTGCCGAAGGCCGCGGCGCAGTCGGGATCCTTGAGCGCCTCCCAGTTCGGCAGGCCGGGGCAGCGTTCCGCCATGTAGGCGGGATACCACCATTCCTCCTTGGCCCACATCCCCGTCGGCCCGACATTCACGACCCGGCCCGTGGCGGTGGCGGCATCCATCGCCTCGCGCCCCGTGGTTTCCCAGATTTCCATGGCAACATGCAGATCGCCCGTTTCCAGCCCGGCGAACTGCGCCAGATAGTCGGCCTGGACGTATTCGACATTGTGGCCCGCCTCGCGCAGCACCTCGCCCATCAGCTGCGTTGTGATCAGTTGGCCGGTCCAGTCGTGCAGCGTCAGTCGGATCGGATCGGTCGAGTCCTGGGCAAAGGCAGCCGTGCCGGTCGCAAGCGCGAGGACCGCGGCGGAAAGCTTGGTGAAAGTCGTCATGATGCACCCCCTGCTGGGTTCGGGATTTCCGGGATGATCTGCCGAACCTGACACACGCGCCCCGGATGCATCGGCGCAGGATTGGCAAAGCTAACGACGGGGGGGAATGCCATGTCAATTGTGCGATGTGGGGTTTTGTGATTTTTCTGCCCGTATCTGTTGGAATCGCCCGGAACCGACGCATGGCAGGCATCTCCAAGCGGCACGGCAGGATCCTCGAGATCCTCGATTCGGAAGGCACTGTCAGCATCGCCACGCTGGCCGACCGGTTGCACGTCTCGGCCGAGACCGTGCGGCGTGACCTGGCGCCACTGGCCGCGCGCGGCACGGTGATCCGGATGCACGGCGCCGTCGGGCTGGCCGGCACGGCCGGGGAAGCGCCGTTCCAGCGCCGCATGAGCGAGAATGCCGGTGCCAAGATGCGCATCGCAAGGGCCGCCGCGGCGATGATCCGGAATGGCGACAGCCTGGTGCTGGACACCGGGTCCACGACCAGTTTCGTGGCGCGCGCGCTTGCGGGCCACGAACGCTTGGATGTCGTGACGAATTCCACGGACGTGGCGCGCACCCTTGCCGGACGGCAGGGCAATCGCGTGTTCCTCGTCGGTGGGCGGGTCAACGGGGACTCGGGTGCCGTGCTGGGCGCAGAGGCGGTAGAGGCGGTCCGGGCCTTTCGCGTGGACCATGCCGTGATCTCGGCCGGCGCCGTGTCGTCCGAAGGCGTCATGGACTATGACCCGGACGAGGCGGCCTTTGCACGGGCCGTGCTGGGCTGCGGGCGTCGCCGGATGGTGGTGACCGACGCGGGCAAGTTCGCGCGCGATGCCCTGGTGATGGTCTGTGCCCTGTCCGGGATCGATGACCTGGTGACCGACGCCCCTGCCCCGCCCGATCTGGGCCTGGCCCTGGCATCGGCGGGAACCCGCGTCACCTGCGCGGACTGACCCGTTTCACCCCCACTGGCGCCGGGCGCGCCGGAGTGCAATAAGGGGCTGTCATAAAACTGTTACATTCCATCCTTCCGCGACAGTGATGTGAAGCCGCCTGACGTCACCGGACCGGCGGAAATCACGCAATGGCCCCATCGGGAGGCCCGACCGAGGTATCGATGACCGAGTTCCTGCTGAACGTTGCCGGTGCGGCGGCCCTTCTTGTCTACGCGGTGCGGATGGTTCGCACCGGCGTGGAACGCGCCTTCGCAATGCACCTGCGCCGCTGGCTGCGGGCCTCGGCTCGCAGCCGGCTGGTGGCGGCGTCCAGCGGTGCCGTCGTGGCCATGATGATGCAAAGCGCGACGGCGGTGGCCGTTCTGGCGACGGGCTTCGTCGCGGCGGGGTCGATCCCGGCTGGCGTCGGGCTGGCCATGCTCCTGGGCGCCGATGTCGGGTCGGCGGTCGTGGTGCAGGCGCTGGTGCTGCGGCCTGGATGGCTGGCGCCGCTTCTGCTGCTGGCAGGTGTGATGACGTTCCTGCGGTCCGAGATGAAGCCGGGCCGGCAGATCGGGCGCATTCTTGTCGGCCTTGCGCTGATCTTCATCGCGCTCGACATGATCGCGGCGGCCAGCCTGGCGATGCGCGACGGTCCGGCCCTGACAGTGGCGGCGGGCTACCTGCAGGGCGATCTGCTGGCCGCGTTCCTGTTGGGCGCGGTCTTTGCCTGGCTGATCCATTCGTCCGTTGCGGCCGTGCTGCTGATCATGGTGTTCGCGGCGCAGGGCGTGCTGGTGGTTCCGGCTGCCGTGGCGCTGGTGCTGGGCGCGAACCTGGGCGGCAGCATGATCGCCGTCACCCTGACGCTCGGGGCCGACCCCGGCGCGCGCCAGATGATCTGGTCGAATGTCGCGGTGCGTGGCGGCGGCGCGGCAGCCGCGCTGGCCGTGCTGGCCACCCAGCCGGTCGACTGGTCCTGGCTGGGCCCGACGCCCGGTCAGCAGGTGATCAACCTGCACCTCGCCTTCAACCTGGCGGTCGCCCTGGTGGCGCTGCCGCTTGTCCCCGTCCTGTTGCAGGCTGCCGCGCTGGTCGTGCGCAGTCCCGCGCCGTCCGACGCCCGCAAGGCAGAGCCGACAGCACTGGACCCCGCCGCACTGTCGGAACCCGGCCGCGCCCTGACCTGCGCGGCACGCGAAGTGCTACACATGGGCGAGGCGGCCGAGACCATGCTGCGACCCGTCATGCGGCTGTTCAATCGCTGGGATCAGGCACTGGCCGACACGATCGCCGAGACGGAGTCCCGGCTGGACCGCATGAACGCGCAGCTCAAGACCTATCTTGCCAGCCTGGACGACCGGGTGGTGGACCGAACGGTGGCCCGCCGGATCACGGAACTGACCGACCAGGCGGCGAACTACGAGGCGGCGGGCGACGCGGTGGCGCGGATCGCCTTCGGCCTGGCCCGGAAGCTCGGCGATCAGGGGGTGCGCTTTTCCCCCGAGGGCGGGGCGGAACTCGCCGATTTTCACGATGCCGTCCTGTCGAACGCGCAATCCGCACTGGAGGTCCAGATGACCGGCGATCCGGCGATCGCCCGGACTGTCGTTTCCGGAAAAGAGCATGTCCGGGATCTGGAACGCCGCCTGCAGCACGCGCATCTGGCACGGTTGCGGCAAGGCAACCCCGACAGTGCCGCCTCGTCGAATGTCCATCAGGAGGTGCTGCGCGAACTGAAGCTGATCAACACCTGTTTCGTTATGGTGGCCTATCCCATCCTGACCGAGAGCGGAGACCTGCTGGAGACCCGGTTGCGCGACGCGGGCACCTGAAGCGCCCGGGGCGGGCCTTCGACCGATAATGGGCTGTCGCCATCCCGGTGGCTGCCGCAAAGTGATCTGCGTTGGGCGCGCAAGCTGCCGCGACCGGACGCGCGCTTACGACTTGTCCTCGTCGGCAGTGGCAGGTTTCGCCGGAAGCAGAAAGCTGGCGGCCGCCCCGGACAGGGCGAGAAGCGCAATCGCCGTCAACGGCGAGGCCGTGATGGACGACCGCACATGCGACGTCGCCGCCTGCGTCCTTGCCGCGACCGCGTCTGCCGCGCCGGCAACGCCCTCGGACACCCCCAGGGCCGCGCTTTGCGCCGCAGCGGCAACCCGTTCGCCATGGCTGGCGATCAGGGCGGCGCGGTCGCGCGTGACTTCCTCCGCCGTGGCCAGCCCTTCCCGCAGGGCTTCGTCCAGCGTGTCGAGCGCCTCGACCAGCGCACGGTCAAGCACGTCCCGGTCGGTGCGGGAATGATCCTCAAGCACTGCGGCGGCGTCCTCAGACGTCGGGCCGCCATCGTCCGCCCAGCGCAAGACATCGTCCACCTCTGTTCCGGCCAAGGCCGAAACGGGTGTGTCGAGCTCGCCCGATCGCGCTTGACGGTGTGAGGCCCAGACGCCTAGTGCAATCGCGACGGCACCCGCGGCAAGCCCGGTGGCAAGCGGGCGGGCTCGCGCCGCGCCGACGAGGCTGCGCCCGGCCTTCAGGGCGACCGAGGGTGTTTTCAGCGCCGGTCCCGCCAGGGCGACCGTGCGCGACAGATTGGCCCGCAGCCCTGAAATGCGACGGGCCAGTTCGACCCGGCGCCGTTCCGCCTCGCGCACGGCGGCGTCGATCTCGCGCGAAAGCGGGGGGGTGGATCCGTCAGGCATGATGAGCCTCCTTCGAGGAAAGCGTTTCGGGAATGCGGCCCAGCGCGGCGAGCGTGTGAACCGGAAGAAGACGGCGTGACGACCAGAGCCGCAGCGCCAGGACACCCGCCAGGATGGCCAGCGCAAGAAACAGGAAACAGGACAGAAGGACCGCCATCTCAAGCGACAGGTCCAGCGCCACGAGGCCGAGGACCGCAGCCACGCAGGCGGCGCCGACACTGACCAGAAGCAAGACGATGGCCAGGGCGGCAAACACGGCCCCTTGCACGAGGGATCGGCGCGCAGCCGCCAGTTCCTGCCGGGCGAGCCTGCCATCGGCCACGGCTAGCGCCGCGGCGGCTTCGGCAACGCCGCGCGCCTGCGATCCCAGCGCAAAGGGTCTGGCCATCGTCAGGGGGATCACCGACCGAACCAGGATCCGGCGCCCGCGCGGGCGCGGGGTGCGGACGGCACAGGCGTCGAGGGCCGGAGTGCGCGGGCCAAGGCGAATCCGACAGCCATCGCGCCGATCCCGGCCGCCATGGGATGACGGCGGACAAGCGCCCGGGCGTCCTTTGGAAGATCGCCGGACTGCAGCGCCTGCGCCCGGCCAATCAGGCCATCAACGCTGCGACGGACCTGTCCGAGCGCCGTCTGAAGGGCGTCTCCCAGCGATGCAGCCACGTCGTCCCGCAAGGGCTGACGGCCCGTGCCACGCGCCTTCGTCCGCCCCCCTGCCGAAATGCGTTCTTGCGCCCCTGCGGTGCCCGAGGCGGCCTTTTCGGCGGCGGCTGCTGTGCGTGCAGCCTTGCGCTTTGCAGTGCCGGCAACAGTGGCGGCGGCTTTCGCGGCATCCTTGACCTTGGCCCTTGCCTTGCGCTCCGTCCGACGCACGGTCGTCGTGCGTGTCGCGGCCTTGGGCTTCTCCGCCTCGGTCGCGGCTTGGGATTTGGTCGTCTCTGTGGTCGCCATCTTCGTCTCCATACAGCTACCGCACCGCGACCGGCCGGGAGGGGCCGATCGCGACGGGTCGTGTTGATCGGTAGGCCGATCAGGATCCGGGCGCCCCGGACGCGGTACATGCCACGCCTCTCCGCCCGCTACACAGTCACAACGCCGGATGCGGCCTTCGGTTCCCTGCCCTTTGCGTCAAAGGATCGGGCGGCGCTCCTCGACTTCCGGGGGCAGGCCTGCGACATCGGACAGCGCGGCATGATCGTGCACGGACAGCCAGCCGGACGCCCAAGTGGCCAGACCCAAGCGCCGCAGCCGTGCCACGGTGCGATTGGTGTGCACGAGGGACAGGCCCAACGCATCGGCGAGGTCGCCCTGGCGGAACGGCAAGGGAACGCGTCCATCCTTCTGCAGCCCAATGGCCGACAGGCGCCGCCAGATACGCACATAGGCCCAGGCAAGCCGCTCGGTCGCGTGGCGCTGGCCAAGCGTGGCGATGGTCTCGCCCAGGAAATGTTCTTGCACGGCCGCGATCCAGGTCAGGTCGAAGGCCCGTTCCGGCTGGTCGCGGAACAGTTCCCACAGACGGCTCCGGTCGAAGACGCAAAGGCGCATGGCCGTCGCGGCCTCGATGGTATGGCGCATTTCGCCCATTACCCCTGCCTGGATGCCGATGAAATCGCCGGGAAACACGAAGTTGATGACCTGTCGCCGCCCATCGGGCAGCAAGACCGATCGTGTCGCCAGCCCGGACAGCACGGTGTAGAGAACCGGCGAAGGCTCGCCCTGCCGCAGCACGACGGCACCGCGCGGCACGGCCTTCTCGCCGGTCTTGAAGCTTGGCATGAAGGCCAGCTCTTCATCCGAAAAGGGCAGGAACAGCGACCGCGCGCGCAGCGGGCAGGCCGCGCAGTGGACGCCTTCCCCGACGACCGGGGCCGCTGGAAGGGGCGCCGCCAGGGTAGTGCTAGGCGAATCTTCGCGCATGGGTGTCCTGCCGTTGGGTCAGCTACATCACAGGATAATGCGCGACCGGGCGTTTCGGTTCCAAATGGGTGCAACCGAATGTCGGCCCGCGCGTCTGCGCCGCTGGATCGGACGTGGACTGCCTGCCCGATGCAGGAGAAGGAGACTGGCGATGAAAGCAGAGATCTATCTGGTCGTGGAACCCGTGGCACTGGTTGCCGCGGACCTTGCGGAGTGCGTGATCGAGCAGGTGCCTGGCGCCCGAGTGACGGTGGCGACCGATGTCGAGGCGGCCCTGGCCCTGCTGGACGACGCGACGCCTGTTGCCGTGGCGTTGGTCCATGCCGATCCGTCGGATTTTCCCGCTACGCCACTTGGCGGCGCCCTCGCGGCCGCTGGGGCGCGGGTTATCTTCATCGGAAATGCGGCCGAGCACATGGCACGCGCTGCGGTGCCGCCGCCACCCGTGCTCGACTTTCCGTTCTCGTCAGGCAGCGTGGGTGCGGTGTTGTCCGGGTTTCGTCATGAATGCGAAATCGGCGCCAAGCAGGTCTAGGTCGGCCCAGATATCGATGAAAGGCGGCCCCAGGGCGCCTGGTCTTGGCGCCCTGGGGCCGTGCAAACGGCAGATCAGTCCAGCCGTTCCACCACATCGGCGGCAAAGCGGCTTATGAGGGCCTCGTAGACCTCGGGCGTGTCGATGCCCGACACCCTGACGATCTGGCCCGCCTCGTTGGCGATCTGCCCACCTTCGAGCGAGAGGCTGAGTTCGTAGGTATCGAAGACCGAATTGTCGGTCGGGTGAGATACGTTCACCTGCCCCACGAGGACGGCATCCTCGAGCTGGAAAGCCCGTTCGAAGGCGTTGGCCAGAGCCAACTCGCGGACGTCCACGGTGATTGTCGCACCATCGTCGGCGAGACGATCCACGAGGCGGGCCAGGATCGCGCCCTGCAGATCGGGCGCGAGGGTGCCCCAGAAGGACGCGGCACGTTCGTTGGTGATGGCGGATACGTCGACCGTGACGTTGACCTCGGCAACGTCCGTGCCCGAAGCAAGGGCGGCGGTGGCGGTCATGGCGGTGATGGCGACGGCGCCGGCAAGATTGCGGATCATTTCGGTCTCCTTTCGGGAAACGCCCCGTCCGGGGCTACGGAAAAACAACGCGCAAACAGCCAGTCCGTTCCCAGGGATCCATCGGAATCCGCACTTCCGTGGCGTCCTCCCCGGTGCCTGGCAAGCCAACACAAAAGGCCGGATGCCTTTGCGGCACCCGACCCATACACCCTGCATGGTCCCGCAGGGATCAGGCCGACAGGGTCTCGGTCGAGGCGAAGAACATCGCCTGGCTGACGGCCGAACGCACCTGCTCTTCGCTGAACGGCTTGGTGATCAGGAACGCAGGCTCCGGCCGTTCGCCGGTCAGCAGCCGTTCGGGAAAGGCGGTTATGAAGATGACCGGCGTGTCCGGAAGCCGAGTCAGGATGTCGTTGACCGCATCGATCCCCGACGAGTTGTCGGCCAGCTGGATATCGGCCAGCACCAGGTCGGGCCGGTCCGACGTGGCAAGGCGGACCGCCTCTGTTCGCGTGCGGGCAATGCCTGTGATCCGGTGGCCGATGCCCCCGACGATGTCCGCGATATCAAGCGCAATGATCGCCTCGTCCTCGATGATCATCACCGCGCCGAGGACCGATGTCTGCATCTCGTCGACCGCGGCGCGAACCAGTGCGCCCGCCTCGTCCTCGGTCATCCCGAGGATACGGGCGGTCTGCGCCAGGGTGAAACCTTCGATCGAGACAAGCAGAAGCGCCTCGCGCGACAGTGGCGTCAGGCGGGCCATGTGTTCTTGCGCGCGGGCGGAAAGTTGTGTGTCCGCCTCGCCAACCGGGGCACCGGCGCTGGACCAGACCTGGTGGAATGCACGGAACAAGGCCACCTTCGGCTCGGCGTCCGCGGACATCGCGGACGGATCTTCCAGCAATGCCTCGAGGGTTGCCGCCGCGAAGCGATCGCCGCTTGTCTGGCTGCCGGTCAGGGCGCGGGCGTAGCGCCTGAGGTATGGAAGGATTGTCCCGACGGTCCGTGTCAGGCTGGCGGCGGCATCGGCTGGCATGGGATACTCCCTCGAAGAAAATCAGCATTCAACGGGAACCAACGCGGCTGAAGGGCGTTCGGTTCCGAGCGAAACGACAGAAACTGCGACGAAAGGCGGATTCATGCCGGGCAAGGCGAAAACGGCAAGGGGGGCAGCCGAAGGCGACCTCGCGTTACCGCGCGAGATCGACGAGAACCTCAAGCGGGTCTATCGCGAACGGCTGGAAGAGGAAGTGCCAGACCGGTTTCGCGCCCTTCTCGACGCGCTGCGCGCGCAGGAGACGGGCAGTCAGGGCAATCCACAGGCCGGATCGCAGGAACCGGATACGGACGGAGAAGGCGCATGACCGCTGCCGCCCGTGCCGCTGCCGGTGGTGCAGAGGACAGCCCGGCCCCGACCGGAGCGGATCCACGCGACGCCATCGCCGACTTCGTGCCGGCCCTGCGCGCCTTTGCAATGTCGCTGTCGCGCAACCCGGCCGCCGCCGATGACCTCGTGCAGGACACGATCGTCAAGGCATGGACAAACATCGACCGGTTCCAGCCGGGAACCGACATGAAGGCCTGGCTGTTCACGATCCTGCGCAACACCTTCTACTCGCTGCACCGCAAGCGGCGCCGCGAAGTGCAGGACAGCGACGGCATCCATGCCGCGAAGCTGTCCCAGCGGCCGGACCATGACGGCAGGCTGGCCTTCACGGACTTCCTGGCGGCGTTCGACAGGCTGTCGCCGGAACACCGCGAAGTTCTGGTCCTGGTGGGGGCCAACGGGTATTCCACCGAGGAGGCGTCGCAAATGCTGGGCGTCGCGGTCGGCACGGTCAAGAGCCGCACGAACCGGGCGCGGGCGCGGTTGGTCGAATTGCTTGGTCTCGATGGCCCGGACGATGACCTTGCGGCGATGGACGCCGTGGCACTTGCCGTCACCGAGCGGGCCGGAGACACCGTCGGGTGATCCGCCTGGGTCTGTCGCGCCCCCTTCGCGGACGCCTGGGTGCGCGGCTGGTTGTGGCCTTTGGCATCGCCTTGCTGCCGATGGCCATCCTTGCGTACACGCAGGCCGCCCGTGTGCAGGACGAGGCGCGCGCGCGCAGCGAGGCGGCCCTTTTCGGCGAAACCCTGCAGGGCATCATGCCCGAAGTGCGGGCGATCACACGGATGCGAGGTGCCGCGGCCGCGCTGACGGTTGCGGCGCTGGCCGAGCGCGATGACCCGGCTGCCTGCAGCGACCTCATGCGGCGCACGGTCACCAATCTCGATGTGGCCGGCTTTGCCGCCTACATCACCCTCGACGGGCGCAGCAACTGTGCCTCGAGCGGCCAGTCCCACGATTTTGGCCAGACCGAGGCGCTGGGCGCGCTGATCGAGAATCCCGTTCCCACCCTGACGGTCAACCCACGCGGACAGGCGACCGGGGAATCGGTGCTGATCAAGAGCCAGCCGGTCTTCGACCAAACCAGTGTCCTGACCGGTTTCGTGTCGATCTCGATGCCGCACCGCGCGCTTGCGATGCGGTCGCGTCAGGGGCAGACATCCCGGCGGGAACCCGAGGCGCTGGTCACCTTCGATGCGAACGGCACCGTGCTGACCGCCCTTCACGGGATCAATTTCGTGGAACAGCGGCTTCCCCTCGGGCGACCCCTCAGCAGCTTTGTCGGCAGCGACGCCGTCGCCTTCACCACGCGCACGACAGGGGGCGACCTGCGGACCTTTGCCGTTATGCCGATCGCCGAGGAATCGATCTACGTCCTGTCGTCGTGGCCGGTGACGAAGGGTAGCGCCGTTCTGGCAAACAACCTGCCGCTTTGGGCGTTTCCGTTGCTGATGTGGATGGCAAGCCTTCTGGTCGCCATTCTTGCCGCCGAGTTCCAGGTGCTGCGCCATGTCCGCGCGCTGAAGAAGTCGATCATCGCCTTCGCCGGCGGGAACCGCGCGGTCAACCTGCCCGACCTTCGCGAAGCCCCGAGCGAGATCGTCGCCGTCGGGGACGCCTTCGAACGAATGGTGGATTCGGTCCTGCGTGACGAGGCACAGCTCGAGGACAGCCTGCATCAGCGCGAGGTCCTGCTACGCGAGGTGCACCATCGGGTGAAGAACAACCTTCAGCTGATCGCCTCGATCATGAACATCCAGATGCGCAAGGCGGCAAGCCCGGAGGCTAAGGCGCTGGTGAAGGGCCTGCACGACCGCGTGATGAGCCTCGCCACCGTGCACCGCGAGCTTTACCAGACCTCCGGCCTGGCCGATGTCCAGGCGGACGAGCTTCTGTCCACGATCGTCTCGCAGGTCCTGAGGATGGGCGCAGGGCCCGACCGACGGATCGACCTGACCACCGATTTTGAGCGCATCCGACTGACTCCGGACCAGTCGGTGCCACTCTCGCTGGCGATGACCGAGGCGCTGACGAATGTTCTGAAACATGCCGGCCAGGGCAAGGGCCGGCCGGTGCAGTTGTCCGTGTCACTGAAGCAGATCGCCAACGGACGGGCGATCCTGCGGGTGGCGAACTCTGCCGCTGGCCCAGATGGGGACGACGGCGAGGTGGACAGCACAGGGCTGGGACAGCAGCTGTTCGCCGCCTTCGCGCAGCAACTGGACGGCACCGTGGATCATGGCCTGCACGACGGCGAATACGCGGTGGTGCTGGACTTTCCGCTGCGGCCACTTGTGGAGGGCGAGGAACGGTTCGGCCCGCCAGCAGCGACACCTGACCAGGGGAAAAACTCGCCGCCCGACCATGAGGTGTGACCGGCAGTCAGGAACCCAGTGGCGCCGGGGTCCGCGCTAGGCCGTCTCGACAGGGGCGGTCGGCGCCGGCGGCGCGATGCCGGAACCAAGCACCCGTAGCCAGAGAAGGACGGGGATCGCCACGATCCCGCCGATCGGTCCCCACAGCCAGATCCCGAAAATGATCGAAAGGAACACCAGCAGCGGGTTAACCGCCAGCCGGTTGCCCACAATGGCCGGGGTCACGAACTGCCCCTCGATCAGGTTGAGCGCGAGAAACGCCGCCGCCGGCAACATGACCATCGGACCATCGAAGGCGGCGATCCCGGCAATGACGAGGCCGATCGCCAGGATGGCGGGCCCGAGATAGACAATGAAATTGAGTGCGAAGGCCAGCGCGCCCCACAGTGCCGCGTCGGGCAACCCGATCGCCATCAGCGCCGCCGCGGTGGCCAGGCCGAGGCCCGCATTCGTCCCGGTGATGGTCAGGAAATAGCGCGAGACCTGCGCCTCGGCATCGCGCAGGCGCGTCGAGGTCACGGCACGGCGGTCGGGGGCAGACAGCCGATGCGTGACGAAATCGTAGATCTGGCCGCGTCCGATCAGAAAGAAGAACAGCGTGCCCGCGAAGGTCAGGGACTGGCCCAGCAACGATGGCGCCAGCATGAGGGCGTCGGTTATTGTGGGCATCGGAACGTCGGATCCGGTCGCTGCCTCCCCGGCGGCCTCTGCTGCGTTCGCTGCAGGCACGACACCTACCGCCACCTCGGACCCGAGGCTGGTAACCGACCGTGCAAGGCCGCGCATCGCCGAGATCAGCCCTTCGAGGTCGCTCATAACCTTGGGAGCGGCCTTTATCAGCGCGATGGCGATGGGCTGGAAAACGGCCAGCATGGCCGCAATCACGGAAAGCGCCAGGACCAGGCTGCCCATTGCCGCTGCCACCGGCGACAGGCCAAATCGCTCTGCCCGGTCCGAAATCGGCGCGACAACCACGCCGAGGGCGAGCGCAAGCATCACCGGGGCCGCGATGTCACGGGCAACCCAAAGGGCTGCGGCGACGCCCAGCAGGCCGAGGGCCACTGTGGCGATCTGGGATGCGCGTTCCATGAATCTTCCTTGTTGCCGTGCGGAAGGCCGTCACGAAGGAACGCGCTCTTCATCCGTCGGGTTCCGACCGGCCCGCAAAATTTCGCCGGGAACCCAAGCGCAGCGCCGCACGTTTGGTCTTGGCAAACTGAAAAGGAGACACCCATGAACTGGGACACGATTCAAGGAAGCTGGAAAGAGACCGTCGGCCGCGCGAAGCAGCGTTGGGGCGAGATCTCCGGCGACGAATGGGCCACCCTTTCGGGCAAGCGCGACGAGATCGTCGGCATGGTCCAGAAGCG
>CAYYOE010000022.1:13451-21778 GCA_964473055.1 uncultured Rhodobacterales bacterium
AATGGGCCACCCTTTCGGGCAAGCGCGACGAGATCGTCGGCATGGTCCAGAAGCGTTACGGTCTTGCCAGAGACGAGGCCGAGCGCGAAGTCGACGACTGGGTCCGTACTCTCTGACCTTTGGCAGCGATGGCGCGGCAGATCGCGCCGACGCGTCTGACAAGCCAAAGACCTTAAACCAAGGCCCCCCGGTCACCGACCGGGGGGCTTTCAGTTTGTGTCCAGTGTCGCTGTCCGGGTACGACGCAGCGTGTGACGTGCCTCGTCACACAAGGTGCGCGATCTCGTCGAGGGCCACGTCGAGTTCCTTGCGCATCGTTGATATCTCGCCACGCACGGCGTCGGGCAAGGGATGGTCTATCGCCGCCTTGAAGGCCTCGATGACCTGGCGTTCGCCGTCGCGAATTCGGTCGACTGCTTCCGGGCCGATTTCGCCGAAGGCACCACGAACCGCCACGACGGTTCGGTTTACGACCGACATCATGGTTCCGTCGCCGGGGACCTGACCCGCCTCTGCAAGGATCCGTCCCAGGGCATCGGCATGCCGGTTGTGCAGGTCGAGAAATCGCTCGACGACGGGCTTGAAGCCGTCGCTGCAACGCAACAGCATGGCGTCATACCCAGCCTTGGCATCGACCGAATGATCGAGCGCGGTCTGGACAACCGACCAGTCGGGCACCGGGCCCGGGGAGCGTGGGTCGAGAGTGTCGTCCAGGTCAGACGGAGCAGGTGGCATGCCTACGGCTATCATCGGGTTTCGCATGGCTTTCTCCATTTCTCAGCGTCGACCTCTTGCCGAGGCCCACTTTCGAAACGTCCAGGGCCCACGCGCGGTTCCACTACCCTGCCTCCGCGATCGGCGGGAACCGTCACGACCCCGGCGCGTTGTGAAGCAGGCGACGGTGTCGCACCCAGACCTTGAAAGGAGACAACCATGCTCGGATGGGCCCTGACCTTCCTCGTGATCGCACTCATTGCCGCTGCCCTCGGATTCGGCGGCATCGCCGGTGCATCGGCAGGGATCGCGCAGATTCTGTTCTTCCTGTTCCTGATCCTCTTCGTCGTGGCGATGATCGCACGCGCCGTGCGCGGCCGTCCGCCCGTCTGACCGGAAACCCCGACGAAACACCACAAACGGGTCGGCAGAACGCCGGCCCGTTTGCCGTTTACCCGGGACGCCCCGGCTGTGGACGGACGGCGTCCGCGCGACTGTCAGTCGGTGGCTGGCGCATCGCTGATGCCACGCAACCGCAGGAAGAAGCCCGTGATCTCTTCCGGTGTCGCACGGTCCACGGCGCCCCCGGCCACTTCGTCCTGTGTCCAGATCCAGGTTGCCGCAGGATCATGCAGCATGGCCCACTCGCCGAACATCCTGTCGGACACCGCTTCCGCAACATGCAGGGTCACTTCCAGATGGCGATCGTCGCGCTGGATCCGCGCAAGCGCGTTCCTGACCTGATCTTCCGGACCCTCCAGCCATTGCAGGTAGATGTCGGCGCGACAGATCAGGGCACCCGTGATGCCGTCACGCTGGTTTGCGCGCCGTGCATCCATCAGAATGCCGCTCAGCACCCCGGCGTCAAAGCCGAACGGCCGTGACGAGTAGATCGCGCGAAACAGACCCATCTATGTACGACCTCCAGTTCGCGGACACGACGACCGCCGGTGCCCTGCCCTCCCACGCCCATGGGAATTCGGGAACGGATTGACAGCAAGGCGTGCATCGCTTGCAGGCTGCCCATCACGGACAACACACGGTAAGTAGCGGCCATCGGGCCAAAAGCCATGGGTCGCCGTCCGATCAGCGGTAGCGCTCTAGCATGGACCGCAGACCGACACGTGCCCCTAGCTTGGCCGCCAGCAGGAAGATGCCCCCGATCTTGCGGTGCAGGAACAACGTGGCCGGCGGCGGAACATGGGTCAGGTCGCGGTCCGACCCCATCGCCAGACCCATGTCGCGCAGCGTCGCCACCAGATCGGACCTGCCGAAGTCGAAGGGCTCGGTTTGGCGAAGCGGCGCCATCGCCGTGTCGAACATTTCCATGATCAGCGCCTGATGCCGGGGTGCCGTCGCGCCATCGAAATAGCCGATCCGCAGCATGGCATCACGCGTCGCGGCCGGATCGCCATCCAGCGCAACGTTCAGAAGCCGACGGAAATCCCGTGCAAGCGCCGGGTCGATGGCCATGACCGCCCCGAAGTCGAGCAGCACAATGCGCCCCGTTGCGGCATCGAACCGGTAGTTCGCCAGGTTCGGGTCGGTCTGCATCAGGCCAAAGATGAACAGTTCGCGCAGGACAAGTTCGATCAGATGGGCCGCCACATGATCGCGCAGCGCCTGCGGCGCGTCGGCCAGGGCTTCGATCGGCTGGCTGTCGATATGGGACATTGCCAAAACCTGCGGCGTGCTGAGGTCGGCGTGGAAGACGGGCAGGCGGAACACGTCCGACGCCGCCATGAGTTCATGGAAGGCCACCAGGTTCCGCGCCTCGGACTGGTAGTCCGCTTCCTGGTGCAGCTGGCGCTTGGCCTCCCGCAGCATCGGCGCAAGGTCCATCCCGCGCGGGACGAGGCCGGGCAGCCGCAACAGGGCCGCGAGATTGTCGATGTCGCTGTCGATGCTGGCGCGGATGCCGGGATATTGCACCTTGATCGCCAGTTCCCGGCCGTCGCGCGTGGTCGCGCGGTGCACCTGCCCGATCGAGGCGGCCGCGAAGGGCCGAACGTCGAACCGCGCAAAGCGACCGTACCACCCCTCGCCCCATTCCGCGTTCAGCACGCCTTGCAGTTGCTTGGGGGGCATGTGCGGCGCCTCGGCGCGCAGCGCGGCCATGACGGCGGTCATCTCGGGCGGCAGGACAAGGCCGGTGTCCATCGACAGCATCTGGCCAAGCTTCATCGCCGCGCCGCGCATCTGGCCAAGATCGCGGGTGATGCGTTCCGCCGTCGCAGGGGTCAGCAGAAGACCGGGCAGGCGCGGGCGTTCGCCCTGGGCCATCTGGCGAACCCCGGTCGCCACCATGCCACCCAGTATGCCCGAGGTCAGGCCACCCAGCCGCAGCATCCGGCCAACCCTGCCGCTGGGCACGGGGTAGGCCCCTGCGCCACGCTCTTCGCCCGCCATGTCGACAACCTTCCTCGCGCCTTCGGCTACATGGCGCGCATTTGCGGCATTGCCAGCGACCCTGGCACGGTCGTCAGGAGGGACCGCGAAGGGCCGATTGCCGCTGGGATCGAAGGGGTCAGTAGAACCCGATCTCGCGCACCTCGATCTCGGCGTCGTGGTCCCGGCCATAGGCGACCACGGCGACCGAGGTCAGGGACTGCGGCCGGGGCACGGCCCGCAACAGGGCGCCTGAGGCGGCAAATGCGACGAGCGGCAGACGCACCTCGGTCCAGGCGCGTGTGACGTCGAACCCCGCCTGATAGTATTGCCAGGGCAGCACGGTGCCCGCCGTTCGCAGGTGGACGAAATAGCGCTGGTCGTTGCCGCGCACGACAAGGCGCACGCCGGACGTGCCCTCGGGCGGCGGACTGTCCAGATCCAGCCGCATCTGGATGAAGCCGCCCCGGTTGGCGGTGCTGACGCGCCCGGTCATGCGCGCGACGGTGCGTCCGGCGTCCTGCACGAAGGCGACCTGCCCCGACGACACCCCGCCCATCACCCCATCCGTGAAGAACCGCCAGCGGGTTTCGGGTTGCATGGCGAAGTCCTCGATCATCGTGGGCTGGGCGGGCGCGGGCAGCATGCCGACCGCGCCAAGGGCCGCCGCCACGAGAATGGCAGACACGACTGTGCGGGACATCCGCACGCGCCCCTGCGCACCCGCACCTTTCGACTGGATCATGTCCATCGCCACCTTACCAGTGCCCGGTTCCGGGCGCGCCCTTGATCCGCCCATCCAGGTTGGGCGTCACCCAGCCGCCGTAGAAGTCGCCCGGCTGGGGCAGGACGCGCGCATCCCCGACCCGAACCTCCTCCATCCGTCCGGCGTAGAACGCCAGATGACCCGCCAGCGGTGCAAAGCGCGCGGTCGGGCTGTCATAGGCCCAGGCGGCACGCGGGGCGGTCGTGTTTCCGGCGATCACGTCGAAATAGCGTGCCGTGCCCTTCCATTCGCAGAAGGTCGTGCCGGGCGACGGGCGCAGCGTGGCGGCGATATCCTCGGGCGGCAGATAGTATGTGGGGGCGTGATGGGTTTCCAGAACCCGCAAGGCGCGGGTCGTGTCGGCGACCAGGACCCCGCCGAGGTGGATCGTGATGCGCTGCGGCACGGGCTGCAGCGCGGGCGGGCGGGGATAGGACTGGACGTTCTCGCGCGGCAGGTCGGTCACGGGGATCGCCTTGTCAGGCGAATCGGAGACAGTGGCCCTGCCGGGATGGCAGCGCCTGCCTGGCGCGCGCAAACGGTGTGCCGCATGATCCGGTCGCCTCCTCATGATCGTCAGGGTGCAAGATGGTTCGCGGGGGCCGCGCTTCAACGGGCGCGGGCGCCGTTGCGCGCGGGCGCTCTTGCAGCGGACGGGGCGCTGCCTCGGCCGCAAGCCCGATCCCCACGGCCGCATCATCACGCATTCGTGATCGCCCACCGTCGGACGGACCGTCGTTCCAGTCTGCGCGGCCATCCGCGGAAATGCGTTCGCGCCTCCGCATCTGCCTGGAACGCATGTCGCAGGCGCGGACAAGATGCCGGTCCAAGCGGCACCCCAACAATCGCGATCGGCACCTGACGGCCCGATTGACCGTGCCGAACCCGCTCCATATCGGAAGGGGAATCTGTTTCAGGAGACTTCCATGAACATCCGGACGTTTGCGGCCGCCGCACTGGTCGCGGCACATGCGTCGATGGCTTCGGCCCAGTCCGAACTGGCACCGCTGATCGTGCCGACCGACCTGGCCCAGATCATCGAAACCTCGGCACCGCTGATCCTCGACATCCGGGCGCCGGGATCGGCGGATGCCGCCGGCACCTATGCAGGTGGGCATATCGCGGGGTCGGTGAATGCGCCCTACGCCCGGTTCCGCGGGCCTGCGGACAACCCCGGCCAGCTGCCGTCGGACGCCGAACTGACCGAGGTGCTGCAGTCGCTGGGGGTCACGCCCGACCGTCCGACCGTCATCGTGCACCAGGGCACGAACGATACCGACTTCGGGGCCAGCGCGCGCGTCTACTGGACGCTGAAATCGAGCGGCGTCAGCAACCTCGCGATCCTCAACGGCGGCATCAACGCCTGGACGCAGGCCGGGCTGCCGCTGGACCAGACCGGAACGACACCAGAACGCAGTGCGATCGTCGTCGAATTCTCGGACAGGTGGCTGGCGACCGAGGCGGACGTGCTGGCAGTGGTCGAGGGGGACGCTTCGGCCACGCTGATCGACGCACGGCCGGAATCCTTCTGGAACGGCACCGAGGCCCATGCCGCCGCGGCGCGCCCGGGAACCCTGCCGCAATCGCGCTTCTTCACCCATTCGGGCTGGTTCTCGAATGGCCCTGCAATCGTGGATGCCGAAGCCGCCCGCGCCCTGGCCCTGAATGCCGGCTACACCGGTGACGATGCCCTGATCTCGTTCTGCAACACCGGACACTGGGCCGCGACCAACTGGTTTGCGCTGAGCGAGCTTGCCGGTATCGAGAACGTCAGGCTGTATCCCGACTCGATGGTCGGCTGGTCCAACCGCGGGCTGCCGATGGACAACGTGCCGGGGCCGCTGCGGCGGGTCTGGCAGCAGATCGTCGGCGTGTTCTGAGAGGGCGAATGTCTGATACCACCGCGGGACAAGGCTGGGGCCGCGCGCCGGAGCGTGCGGTCCTGATCGGCATCGTGCTGGTGGCGGCCTTTGCCGTGGCTGCGGCGGCCGGGGCGCGCTATGGGCTTTTGCTGCTGATCGGCCTCGGTCTGGGCGTGACGCTGGAGGGGCTGCGGTTCGGTTTTGCCGGACCCTGGCGACAGATGATCGTGAACCGCGACCCTGCCGGACTGTTGGCCCAGCTCGTGGCGATCGGGCTGGTCGCAGTTGTCGCGATCCCGCTGATCGCCGCAAACCCGACCGAACTGATTGGCGCCCATGCGCCCGTGGGGTTTGCCATGGTCGGCGGGGCCTTCGTGTTCGGCGCGGCGATGCAGGTGGTGCTGGGCTGCGGGTCCGGCACGCTGGTCAACGCGGGCAGCGGCAACCCGGTGGCGCTGCTGGCCCTGCCCTTCTTCGCGATCGGCAGCTTTGCCGGCAGCCTGCATCTGTCCTGGTGGACCGCACTGGGCAGTGCCCCGGTAATCGCACTGGACGGGTATGGCGGCGCCCTGGCCACCCTGGCCGGTCTGGCGGTGGTGGCGGCGGTCCTGCTGTTCCTCGCCCCCCCCGACCGGCGCCGTGTCCCGCCGCGCCTGTGGCTGGCGGCGGCGCTGGTCGCGGCACTGGCGCTGGGGAACCTCGTCGTCGCGGGTCAGCCCTGGGGTGTGGTCTACGGCCTTGGCCTCTGGGCCGCGAAGGGCGCGCAGGCGATGGGCGTGGATGTCGCGGCATCGGCCTTCTGGGCGGCGCCGGGCAACGCGGAACGGCTGCGTGCCTCCATCCTGACCGATGTCACCTCGCTGACCAACCTCGGACTGATCGGCGGCGCCTTCGTCGTCGCGGCATGGCGGCACGGGTTCACCCAGGGGCTGCCCGACCTGCCCGCACGGGCCTGGGTGGCAACGGTGATTGCGGGCCTGCTGCTGGGCTATTCCTCGCGGCTGGCCTTCGGCTGCAACGTGGGCGCTTTCTTCAGCGGCGTCTCGACCGGCAGCCTGCATGGTTGGGTCTGGTTCGCCGCAGCCTTCGCGGGGGCGGTCCTGGGTGTCCGGTTGCGCCCGAAGCTTGGCCTGGAGGGGCGCCGATGACGCGCCGCGTCACGATGCTGGCGATCGCGGCGATGGTGGCGGCACTGATCGCCTTCGACCTTGCCGCCAGTGTCCCGCCGAACCCGTTCAAGGCCCCGCCTCTGTTCGCCCTGGGGTCCGGTCAGGCCTCGGGCGGGGCGCATTGTGCGGCACTTCCGCCGGCCCGGTAAGCGTGACCCGGCCTCCTCAGCGCTCAGCCTCCACCCAGTCGATGACCATGGTGGCCCAACCTGGCGGCACGGCATGGCCCCCGTTGAACAGGACCACGCCCAGCCGCTTGCCGCTGCCGCAATCCTGCCACCTGCGCCACCAGTAGGCCCCGTCGTTCCCCGTCGCGCTGGCTTTCGAAGGACAGCCATTGGCGGCCCGCCAGACCTGCATGGCCTGCCAGACGTCGCCCTGCGCCATGACCTCGGCCGTGCTGCCGTTTTCCATGGTCGCGGGGACGTCGCCCCCGTCGATGCGACGCCCCTCCAGCGGCACGACGCCGTCGGTCCAGCCATGAGTATGCAAGAGATCGACAGGGCCTGAACAGGTGGCCGGCACCGGCTGCCAGAACGTGCCCGCGACCGGGGCGTAGGCCATGAAGGCCTCGGGCGCCGCGCAGGCCGCATAGCTGACCATCGAGCCGCCAATCGAGAATCCGGCAAGAACGACACGTCCGGCGTCGATGCCGTGGCGGGACGCGGCGTCGTCGCGGATCGCTTCCAGAAAGGTGATCTCGTCCCGGGGACCGGGGCGGTCAGGGTGAAATGCCCATGTCCTCCCGTTTCGCCCCGCGCGCGGAACGCCGTCCGGCGCGATGACGGCATAGCCATGGTCCAGCGCCGACCGGACCATTCCGTGCATGTCCATCATTCCCTGGCCGCTGCCGCCCCAGCCATGCAGCATCATCAGGGCGGGGAATCCCGCGCGGGGCATCGGTTGCACCTCGGGCAGCACGATATGATAGCTGCCTTGCGCGATCACGCATGCACCCTCGTCAGCGGCACAACCGGCCAGGGCGCCTTGTCCGGGCCACGCCGAGACAAGGGCCGCAAATGCTGCGGAGAGACCGCGGCCAGGTCTTCCCGTCATCGCTCCACCCCCAGGGCATGCCCCATCTTCATCCGGGCGCACGCCGCCATGGCGCCGACTTGAACCACCCGACGGCATAGGCGACGCCGATCAGGATCGCGACGCCCGCCAGGTTCACGACAATCATGCCCGCGTAGGCCCGACCAGTCACGTCCAGGGCAACCCCCATCAGCCGGGCCAGATACATCGAGGCGATGAACACCGCCAGTGACTGCTGCCCCACCTTCAGGATCATCGCCAGAACGACGCGCCAGCCGCGCGCCATGGTCCCCTCGCCGGGTGGCGGCTGAAGACGCGCCCCGACGGGCCCGACCGCGACCCAGGCCAGATATGCCAGCGCGAGGAAGTGCACATAGCGCAGGATGCCGAAAT
>CAYYOE010000023.1:0-21752 GCA_964473055.1 uncultured Rhodobacterales bacterium
CCCAGTGCAGCCCGGTGTTGAACCACTGCGGCGAGTTCGGCGCGGCCATCTGCGCGGCCAGCATGAAGCGCATCTCGTCGAAATAGGCGCGGGCGTCGGATTCGGTGGTGAAGTAGCCGCCCTTCCAGCCCCAGTAGGCCCAGGCGCCGGCCAGGCGGTCGAACACCTGCGTGGCGCGGGTTTCGCCGCCGAACCGTTCGCCCTCGGGCAGGTCGGCAAGCGCCGCCTCGTCGGCGACCGAGCGCCACAGGAACTCGGGCACGCCCTTTTCCTTGACGCGCTTCAGGCGCGCTGGCACCCCTGCCTTGCGGAAATACTTCTGCGCGATGACGTCGGAGGCAACCTGGCTCCAGCCTTCCGGGACCTCGATGCCTTCCAGCCGGAACACCACCGTCCCGTCGGGATTGCGGATTTCCGATGTCGCCGTGGCAAAGGTCAACGCGGAATAGGCGTCCTGGCCCTCGGTCGTGAAATTGCGTTCGATCTTCATGTCTGTGCCCCGTCGCTTCTGTTTCTGCCGGGTCGCGCGCGATGCTGCCGCCCGATCATTTCCTTCACGCCAATGCGCTGCCACAGCACCTGCGAACCCGACCCGGCAAACCTTCCGGCCCTCGACCCTCAGCGTACACCCTGCCCCGTCACTCGCGTCGCTGCCCTGCCGCGTCACCACTAGATGTAGTGGCGTATCCGCCAGCCAACACAACCTGCCGTAGGAGGAGCCGGTCGGTCAACGGGAAAATCTAGCTTGAGACCAGGTTTTTTCGGTTGACGTCGGCGGCTGGTTGGGTAGCGCCGCGTTAACCAATTGAGTCCTTTTTGCGACGACGCCTTGCGCGGCCTCAGTTCATCAAGGGTGCGCTGCGTCTACCACATCAAGCAACGGGAAGCATCCCTGCCACATCATATGGGGCACCTGCGGGGCGGGCAGTGTGGCCGTCACGCAGCACCAGAATGGAAACACACCTTTTGGCCACATTTCAGCCACAGGCACTTAACTTCTCAACGTCGTCAGTTTATTGTTCCCAGCAGGTGGTCCGCCACCGCGGCTTCGTGTGCTGGCCGCGGAACAAGAGCGGGTGAGAGAGCAGTCCTGCGGGCGGAAAGACCCGTGTAACCTAGTGGGCCCGTTGGGCAAGGTGGTAAATATGCGTAACGCAATCGCTGCCGTGGTCGCAGCAACTCTGGCGTCGCCTGTTGCGGCGGCAACCATCGGGACCTTCGATCCCGGATCAATCTACAACCCGGATTACACGGCGCCGCTGACCGAAGGCGGAAGCCAGTGGAACTTCGGCATCCCGATCACCGGGAACTACTGGGAAGACTACTTCCGCGACCGGTACCCGGGCATGGACGGCGGACATTCGACGGTCCGCCTGATCGGGTCCGACGCCTGCGATACAGTAGCCGCCGGCAGCGACTGCCTGGTGGGCACGATCCGCTACAACAACCTGGTGAATATCGGCGCCGGTCCCGGCGAACGCGATCAGGCGGTCGGAACCTTCGCGGGGACGATCTGGAACTTCCTGATCTCCTTCACGGTCGAGATCGATCGTTCGACGAACCAGGATGTGGCCAGCGGGTGCTTTGCCAACAGCTACGGCTGCGCCGACCAGTGGTGGGTTAACTTCACCTCGCCGATGGAGGATTTCCGCATCGTCGGCTCGGGCGGCTGGGTCCATGAAGAGGACTCGGCGGACATCCGGATCTTCTGGACGCGCCCGTCCGACCCGCCCGAAGTCATCCCCCTGCCCGCCAGTGCGTGGCTGCTGGGTGCCGGCATCCTTGGGCTTGGCCTCGCCCGTCGGCGCAAGCGCACCTGACGCGGGCAACTCTCAATCGGGAAGGGGCCGGGCAGCTGTCCGGCCCTTTCTCATTTGGCTTGACGGAACTTCGCGTGGCGGGTGGCGCAGCAACCTCGGCCGTCGACACCGGATGTATGCCGAACCGGTTGGTCGGGGCGAGAGGATTCGAACCTCCGGCCCTCTGCTCCCAAAGCAGATGCGCTACCAGGCTGCGCTACGCCCCGACGACAGCTGGATACCTTGAAGCCCCGGGGAAGAAAAGGCTCAGTCGCCGCAGGGCCAGACTGCATCCGCCTGCGGGATCGCAGGGTGACGCAACTCCGTGCCAGGCCCGATCCCGAGCGCCCTGGCCAGCCCGCCGTTGATTTCCAGAACGAATTGCACGCCATCACCGCCGTCGATCGTCGTCTCGTCGAGCGGGCGCGCGTTCTCGTGCACCCGCGTCACGGCTCCATCCGGCGCCGCAAAGATCATGTCGAGCGGGATGAGCGTGTTCTTCATCCAGAACGTGGCGCGCTGGGGCGCGTCATAGACGAACAGCATTCCCCGACCCATCGGCATCGTCGGGACGTTCATAAGCCCCTGTGCCCGCGTGGCGTTGGTGTCGGCGACATCCACCGTGAACCCGGCCTGTCCCCAGTCGCCCCTCAGTTCGACGCGATTCGATTCGCATTCCGCAAATGCCGCCGTAGCCGACACACATAATCCGAGAGACAGCGCCATCACCGTGGCACGCGGGGTCGTCGTGGCCGTTGGCATCATTCGAAATCCGGCTGGTCGCCCGCTCCCGGTACCGCGGCCTGCACCGGCTCGGCACTTCGGTTCGCGGCATCCCACGCCAGAACCGCGGCCGCCATTCTGCCGCGGCGCCCTTCGACGACCTTCAGGCACACGGCTTCGCCTGGCTGAAGGTCGGCAAGCCCCGACCGGCGCAGGACTTCGATATGGATGAACACGTCCTCGCTTCGGGCGAAGACATTGGCAAAGCCGAACCCCTTGACCTTGTCGAACCATTTCACCCGCGCCGGTTCGAGCGCGAGGTCGGCCAAATCGTCCGGTTCCGCGCTGAGCTCGGTCAGTGGCAGGGTGCCATCGGTCTTCGGCGGAGAGATCTCGAGTACTTCCACCGCCTGGCTACCACGCTGGGTTTCCTGGACGAGGACCACGATGCCGGAACCATCGGCAACGGATCCCTGACCGAAGTTGCGCAGGACATTGGCGTGCAAAAGGATATCGGGACCGCCTTCCGACGCGACCACGAAGCCGAACCCCTTGCCGGGGTCGAACCATTTCACACTGCCGCGAACCATATGGCCCTTCTGGCTGGCCTCAGTCATGAAAGCACGTCCCCGCGGCTCTGCGTCCGCCCCCCTGTGACTTGTCCACAGCCATACACCGAGTTGCAAGTGCATTCTTGCGGAATTCGCCTCCGGCGCACCATTCACGAAGCGCGAATGTCAGGTTTTTGGTCATGGGTTCAGCCTTGCCACTTGCCAGTCATTCCCGCTTGCGGAGCGTGTCCAGCGGAATCGGTCATGCAGGCGAAAGGCCCCATCGGCCCAGAACTCGATCTCGAGCGGGGTCACGCGGAACCCGCCCCAGAACGGCGGGCGGTGCGGTGCCGTGCCGTGCTGGACCGTGACCTTCGCGACCTCGGCCATGAGTGCCGCGCGCGACGCGAGGGGTTGCGACTGGCGGCTCGCCCAGGCCCCGAGGCGGCTTTGCAGCGCCCGGCTGGCGTAATAGGCGTCGGCCTCGGACCCCTCTTCGCGCGTGACGGTTCCGCGCACGCGGATCTGGCGCCGAAGCGATTTCCAGTGCATCACGAAGGCCGCCTTGCCCGAGACCGCCAATTCCCGCCCCTTTATGCTGTCATAGTTGGTGTAGAACACGAAACTGTCCGCCCCGACGCCTCGCAGCAGGACCATGCGCACGTTTGGCATGCCGTCAGCATCCACGGTTGCCAGGGCAACAGCGTCGGGATCGTTCGGCTCGGACGCCGCAGCTTCGGCCATCCAGGAGCGGACCAGCGCAAAGGGATCGTCCCCTGCAAAAAGTTCGGTGCGGTCGGTCATGTCGGATCCATCGGTGGAGGGACGGTCGCTTAGCGTCAAACTTTGCAGATCGCAATGCTTCGGAAGCGGCGGATTTTCGCCGCCGCCGCAGCCTTGATGCGATCCAGGGGATGGCCTAAAGCACCGTGACCTCAGGGCAGGGAGTGGCGGGTATGGCGACGGGTCTGTTGGCGGGGAAGCGTGGCTTGATCATGGGGCTTGCCAACGACAAGTCAATCGCCTGGGGCATCGCGCAGGCCTGCCATGCCGCTGGCGCGGATCTGGCGTTCTCATATCAGGGCGAAGCCCTGAAGAAGCGTGTCGTGCCCCTTGCGGCCGAGGTCGGGTCCGACATCGTGCTGGAATGTGACGTGGCCGAGGAAGCCTCGGTCGACACCCTGTTCGAGGGGTTGGCAGCACGCTGGGACGGACTGGACTTTATTGTTCATGCGATCGGCTTCTCCGACAAGAACGAACTGCGCGGCCGCTATATCGAGACCAGCCGCGACAACTTCCTGATGACGATGGACATCTCGGTTTATTCCTTCACCTCGATTGCACGGCGCGCCGAGAAGATGATGGGCCCGGGCGGTTCGATGCTGACGCTGACCTATTATGGCGCGGAACAGGTGATGCCGCATTACAACGTGATGGGTCTGGCCAAGGCGGCGCTGGAAGCCAGCGTCATGTATCTGGCCGAGGACCTGGGCAAGGACGGGATCCGTGTGAACGCGATCAGCGCGGGACCGATCAAGACGCTGGCGGCATCGGGTATCGGTGATTTCCGCTACATCCTGAAGTGGAACGAACTGAACAGCCCGCTGCGCCGCAACGTGACCCAGGAAGAAGTGGGCAAGGCCGCCTTGTATCTGCTGTCGGATCTGGGGTCCGGCACCACGGGCGAGGTGCTGCATGTGGACGCGGGCTATCACGTCGTTGGCATGAAGGCCGTGGACGCACCCGATATTGATGTCGTGACGGGCCGCAAGGACGCCGCGTCGTGACGGCTTCGGCATACTGAGGCCCGGGCAATGACCCTTGCCGCCTTCCTGACGCTGGTGGCGCTGCATCTGCTTGCCGCGGTCAGCCCGGGGCCGTCCTTCGTGGTGGCGGTGCGGACGGCAGCGGCGGAAGGGTTTCGCGTGGCCGCGGGCCTGGCGCTTGGCTTCGGGATCGGCGCCGTGGTCTGGGCACTGGCGGCCCTCCTGGGGCTGGCTGTCCTGTTTCAGGTGGTGCCCGCGGTCCTGACTTTCCTGAAGTTTGCCGGGGCCGCGTTCCTGCTGTGGCTTGCATGGCAGACCATGCGACATGCCCGCGACCCTCTGCCCGAACCCGCAGGGGCCGCAGCCCTTGCAGTCCCTCGTTCGGGCCTCAGGGCCGTGCGCCTGGGTGTGCTGACGCAGCTTGCCAATCCGAAACCGGCCGTGTTCTTCGGTGCGGTCTTCGTGGGACTGGTGCCGCCGGGGACCTCGCTTCCCTGGCTGGCCCTGGTCCTGGCGGTTGTCCTGGTGAACGAGACCGCATGGTATGTGCTGGTGGCACGGCTGTTTTCCGGCGGACGGTCGCGGGCCGCCTACGGACGGTTCAAGATCTGGATCGACCGGACGTTCGGGGGCGTCCTGGCAGCCATGGGGTTGGCTATCGTGACACGGTAGGACGGGTATCAGGAAGGGCGGAAGCGATGAATGACAGGTTGCCGCATGAAAAGGGGTTCCATGTCAGTTGGGACCAGATCCACCGGGACGCGCGCGCGCTGGCCTGGAGGCTGGACGGGCGCGGCCCGGACGGCGGGGCCTGGCGTGCGGTCGTGGGGATCACGCGGGGCGGGCTGGTGCCGGCAATGGTGGTGAGCCGGGAACTCGACATCCGGGTGGTCGATACGATCAGCGTCAAGAGTTACGACAACCAGGCCCAGCGAGAGCCGGTGGTGACCAAGGCGCCGCAGGAAGCGCTGATGGGCGACGGAACCGGGATCCTGATCGTCGACGACCTGGTCGACACGGGCAAGACGCTGGAACTGGTGCGGCGGCTTTATCCCAAGGCGCATTTCGCCACGGTCTATGCCAAGCCGCAGGGCCGGCCGATGGTGGACACCTACATCACCGAGGTCAGCCAGGACACCTGGATCTTCTTCCCCTGGGACATGGCGCTGCAATACGTCGAGCCCTATCGCGCCAGGGACTGAGGGGCGGAAACGGGGACGGCCACTAGGGACGGGGGGCTGTCTGCCCCCCGGGCATGGCCGGTGGCCATGCCTCCCCCCGAGGATACTTGAACCACGTCGAAGGAGGCAGGATGCGCTATTCGGTCAATCCGGCAATGGCCGCCACGGAAGCCCCCCCCGTCATGGAGGCGCGGCGCTGGCTGGAGGGCGTGGTCTTTCCGCCCGACCGGCCCCTGATAAACGTCAGCCAGGCCGCCCCCGTGGCGCCGCCGCCCGAGGCCCTGCGTGCAGAGCTTGCACGGGTCGTCGTCGAGGACGATGCAGCGCATATGTATGGCCCCGTACTGGGCCTGCCCGAACTGCGCACCGAAGTGGCCGGGCGCTGGTCGGCGGCCTATGGCGGCCGGATTGGCGCGGAGCAGGTGGCGATCACATCGGGCTGCAACCAGGCATTCACCGCGGCACTGTCGTCGCTGGCGGGGGCCGGCGACGAGGTGCTGATCCCGGTGCCCTGGTACTTCAACCACGCGATGCATTGTTCCATGGCCGGGGTGCGGGCGGTGCCGGTGCCGACGGGCGACGACCTGCTGCCCGATCCCGAACAGGCGGCCAGCCTGATCGGGCCACGGACCCGGGCCATCGTTCTGGTCAGTCCGAACAATCCCGGCGGTGTCGAATACCCGGCGGCCCTCGTGCGGGCGTTCTTCGAACTGGCGCGTCGACACGGTCTTCCCCTGCTGCTGGACGAGACCTACCGGGACTTCGACAGTCGCCCGGGCGCCCCGCACGATCTGTTCACGGATCCCGACTGGGACGGAACGCTGGTTCACCTGTATTCGTTCTCGAAGGCGTTCCGGCTGACCGGACACCGCGTCGGCGCCATGCTGGCAGGGCCCGGCCTCATGCGCGAGGTGGAAAAGTACCTCGATACGGTGACGATCTGTCCCAACCAGATCGGGCAGCGGGCCGCGCTGTGGGGCCTGCGCCACCTGGCGCAATGGGTGGCGGGCGAGCGGGCCGAAATCCTGGACCGGCGCGCGGCGATCGCCGAGGCGTTCGCAGGGCTGCCCGGCTGGCGCCTGCGGGGCTGCGGTGCCTACTTTGCCTGGGTCGAGCACCCATGGCCCCTGCCCTCGTCCGATCTGGCGCGGCGCCTTGTGTCCGAGGCCGGGGTGCTGCTGCTGCCCGGCACGATGTTCCGGCCCGATGGCGGCGCACGCGAATTGCGCATCGCCTTTGCCAATGTCGACCCGGCGGGAATTGCGGGACTGGCGGCGCGGTTGCGGGCATGGCAGCCCTGAGGCCCGCGCCGCGACATCGCCGATCCGGATGCGCTTGCCGAGTGGGGGGTGGACCGGTATTCAGCCCCGAATGTGATCGGGAGGCAGAGGCATGGCGGCGGTAAAGGCGAAGGGTCAGGCAAGCAAGGCGGCAGTCTGGGTCATCCTTGCGCTGCTGATCCTCGGTCTGGCCGGGTTCGGTGCCACGAACTTCGGCGGAAGCCTGCGGTCGATCGGACAGGTCGGCGACGCCGAGATCCGGGTCGACGCCTATGCCCGCGCCGTGCAGCAGGACCTGCGGACCTTCCAGCAACAGACCGGCCAGGCGCTGAACTTCGCGCAGGCGCAGGCGATTGGCCTCGATCGGGCCGTCCTGCAGCGGTTGGTGTCTACGGCGGCGATGGATAACGAGGCCGCCCGTATCGGGCTGTCGGTCGGGGACGATGAAATCCGGGATCGTATTCTCGACCTGCCCGGCTTCCGCGGACTGGACGGCGGTTTCGACCGCGAGGCCTATCGGTTCGCGCTGGACAATGCGGGCCTGAGCATCGCGCAGTTCGAGGATGATGTGCGACGCGAGGTGGCGCGGACGCTGCTGCAGGGCGCCGTGGCGTCGGGTGTGACAATGCCCGAGGCCGGGGTTGCGCCGGTCTTGTCCTATCTGGCCGAACGCCGCAGCTTTTCCTGGGCCCCCGTCTCGGAGGACCGCCTGCCCGCAGCGATCCCCGAGCCGGATGCAAGTGATCTGGCCGCCTTCCACGCGACCGAGGCCCACCTCTTCACGCTGCCCGAAGCCCGCCGCATCACCTGGGTGTCGCTGACGCCTTCGGATGTGATGGACGACGTGGTGATCCCCGAGGAACGGCTGGTGGAAGCCTACGAACGCCGGATCTCTGAGTTCATTCGGCCCGAGCGCAGGATCGTCGAACGGCTGGTCTATCCGTCGATGGCAGACGCCGAGGCAGCGCGGGCACGGCTGGATGCCGGAGAAGCGCAGTTCGCGCAACTGGTGGCCGAGCGTGGGCTGTCGCTGGATGACGTGGACATGGGCGATGTGACCGAGGCCGAACTTGGCCAGGGCGGTGCGGAGGTGTTCGCACCCGGGTCTCCCGGGATCGCCGGACCTGTGGCCTCGGCATTGGGGCCGGCCCTGTTCCGGGTGAACGCGATCCTCCCCCCGGTGGAGATCCCGTTCGCCGATGCGGCGCCGTTCCTTCTGGAAGAGGTCGCCGAAGACGCAGCCCGGCGTCTGCTGTCGGTCCGGCGCGACGAGGTCGACGATCTGCTGGCCGGAGGCGCGACGCTGGAGGAACTGGCCGAGACCGAGGGCATGGCCATCGGGACAATGGACTGGCGCCCCGGCGATAGCGACGACATGGCGGCCTATGAGTCGTTCCGTACGGCGGCGGCGGCAGTGACCGAGCGCGACTTTCCCGTGATTGCCGACCTTGAGGATGGCGGCATCTTCGCGCTTCGGCTGGACGCGACGGTTCCGCCCACTTTGCAGCCATTGGACCAGATCGAGCCCCAGGTTCGGGACGCCTGGCGCGCGGCCCGGCTGGCCGAGGCGCTGGAAGAGGAAGCCCGGCGCCTGAAGGGCCGCCTTGACGAAGGCGTCACCCTGACGGGTCTTGGCCTGCAACTGCTCCAGGAAGGTGCGATATCGCGCGGGCAGTTCCTTGCCGAGGCACCGGAAGGCACGGTGGATGCCGCCTTCGACATGGAGTTGGGCGAGGTTCGGGTGGTGGTGGATGCCGCTGGTCAGGTTGCGCTGGTGCGTCTTGAAGCGATCATTCCGCCAGACCGGTCGGACGAAGGGACGGCATCGCTGGAACGCCTGATCGTGCAGGAGCTTTCACAGTCGCTGGCCGAGGATGTCATGACCGCGTTCGTGCGCGCGCTCGAGGCGCAGGCCGGCATCCGGCTGGATCAGCAGGCGATCGCGGCCGTGAACGCCCAGTTCAACTGATGGCAACCCTGTCCCCGGATTTTCCGGCCTTCGAGGCCGCCCATGCGCGCGGGGAAAGCCAGGTCGTCTATGCCCGGCTTGCCGCCGATCTCGATACAGCGGTGTCGCTGATGCTGAAGCTGACGGGCGCGCGGGCAGATACCTTCCTGCTGGAGAGCGTCACCGGCGGCGAGGTCCGCGGGCGGTATTCGATCATCGGGATGAAGCCCGATCTGATCTGGGAATGTCACGGGACGCGCGCACGCGTGAACCGGATGGCGCGGTTCGATCCCGATGCCTGGACGGACGAGACCATGGCCCCCCTGACAAGCCTTCGGGCGCTGCTAGATGAAAGCCGCATCGCCCTGCCCGACGGTCTGCCGGCAGCCTCGGCCGGGCTGTTCGGCTATCTGGGCTATGACATTATCCGGCTGGTCGAACGTTTGGGCCAGCCGAACCCCGATCCGTTGGGGGTGCCGGATGCCAGGCTGATGCGCCCGTCGGTGGTGGCGGTGCTCGACGGGGTCAAGGGCGAGGTCACGGTGGTTTCGCCTGCCTGGACGGGAACCGGCCTGTCCGCGCGCGCGGCCTATGCCCAGGCGGCGGAGCGGGTCATGGACGCGGTGCGCGATCTGGAACGCAGCCCCCCCGATATGGGCCGCGACCTGGGCGAAGCCGCACCGCTGGTCGAGCCGGTGTCGAATTTCGACAAGGCCGATTACCTTGCCGCAGTGGAACGCGCGAAGGACTATATCCGTGCGGGCGACATCTTTCAGGTCGTGCCGAGCCAGCGCTGGCGCCAGCCGTTTTCCCTGCCGCCCTTCGCGCTGTATCGCAGCCTGCGGCGCACCAATCCGTCGCCCTTCATGTTCTTCTTCGACATGGGCGGGTTCCAGATCGTCGGGGCATCGCCGGAAATCCTTGTGCGCGTGTTCGGCGGGCAGGTGACGATCCGGCCCATTGCGGGCACCCGCCGCCGGGGGGCAACACCCGACGAGGACCGCGCGCTGGAAGCCGACCTGCTCGCCGACCCGAAGGAACTGGCGGAACACCTGATGCTGCTCGACCTCGGCCGGAATGATGTCGGGCGTGTGGCGAAGATCGGCACGGTGCGTCCCACCGAACAGTTCACCGTGGAACGCTACAGCCATGTCATGCACATCGTGTCGAACGTGGTCGGCGAACTGCGCGACGGCGAGGACGCGCTTTCGGCGCTGCTGGCGGGACTTCCAGCCGGAACAGTAAGTGGCGCGCCGAAGGTGCGGGCGATGGAGATCATCGACGAACTGGAACCCGAAAAACGGGGCATCTATGGCGGCGGCGTGGGCTATTTCAGCGCGGGTGGCGACATGGACATGTGTATCGCGCTGCGCACGGGCGTCGTGAAGGACGGCAACCTCTACATGCAGGCCGGGGGCGGCGTTGTCTATGACAGCGATCCCGAGGCCGAGTTCCAGGAAACGGTGAACAAGGCCCGCGCCATTGCCCGCGCAGCGGAAGATGCCGGGCTGTTTTCGGGGCGCGGCAACCGGTAGCCGGACGGGCTGTCGGTACGGCGGCTCCGGGTTCCTGCCGGCGTGCCCGCGCTCCAGGTGGCGTTACCCCCGCCCTGACCCGCCGGGCCCGTCAGTCCAACGCGGCCGACAAGGGCGCAAGCACGACCGACGCCTGACGGGTGCCGAGGCCCCATTCGGCCAGCCCGGCCAGCGTGGCCTCTGTCAGCGGCGCGGTCAGGATGGCACGCCCGTCCTGCCCCGCCCGGAACGCGCCCTGATCCAGCGTTCGCGACATGGCGCCGCGATCCGACGCGTCGAGTTGGCGGAACACGAGACCCGACGGCACACCTTCGCGTTCGGCGAGTTTCTGACCCGCGTTGAACCCCTGGGGCATGGTCACGAACCCGTGCCCGCTGCGCGCAAGTTCGGCCACGATCTGTGCCATGGGCTCGCGCAGGGACTGGATCGCTCCGTCGGATGCATCGACCAGAGCGACCGTTTCCGACAAGGTGGCCGAGTGCACGGCCCAAGCCACCGCCACGTCCTGTGCGGTCGCATCATCGGGGAACCGCACGAACATCGCCAACTCGACCCCGGCAGCACGATAAGCGCGCATCGCATCCGAAGCGCCCGGCGCGGACGGATCGAGCGCCACGGTCAGCGGGAACGGAAAACCGGCAAGCGCCTCGGCCGCGGGACGATCGGCACCGCCGGCGTCGGTCAGAACGATGGCAAGGACAGGACGGTTGTCCGGGTTCTCAAAGGGGACCGCGTGCGCCCCTAGGGCCGTCATGTCCTCGGGCAGGTCAGCGTCTGGCGCGGCGGGAACGGGAGATGGCTGGCTCGGCGCGATCCGGCCCGGCGATCCTGGCAGTGCGGCGGACGGTGGGGAAGCCGGCTCCTCGGCGGCGTCGGCCTCGGGCGCGGGATCGCTGCCGATGCGCGGCAAGCGATCGACAAGAACCGAAGTCGGCGGTTGCGGCGAGGCAGGCGCATCGGTGTCCGGCGTCATGGCTTCGGGGGCTTCGGGCGAGGTCGTCGTATCGGGCTGAGGCGGCACCGCAGCCGCACGATCCTCGGCGGGGGACGGCGGATCCGGCAAGGGCTCGACCCCTGCCGCAGGAGCGTCCTGCCCGGGTTCGGCGGGAATCGTCGGAGCGGCCGTCGAAAGGCGCGGGGCCGTAGCCGTAGGAACGTCAGGCCGGGTCGAGATCGCCGCGCCCTGTTCGGGTGCCGCAACATCGAGCACGGCCTCGGGCGCCGGTGGTGCGGCTTCGCCTACGGAAGGGGTGCTTTCGGACCCTGGGGGCGCCAGCGCCGTCTGCGATGGCGCCGCCACTGGCGCGCCGGACGACTCCGGCGGAACGGCCGGCGCCACCGCCGAAACGGGACCGTCAGGGGACACTGGCGGATCCGCCACCACCTGAGGGGCGGTCTCACCCACCGGGGCTTCGGGTTCAGGGGCAGCCGCCAGTCGTTCGGGCGGAGCCTCGGGAACGCCCGGCGCTTCGGGCTCGTGGGCGGGCGGAGTCGCCTCTGCGGCCGGTTCCGGCGCGGGATCGTCGCGCAGCTCATCCATAGCGCTTGCAACGGTATCGGGCAGGGGCGTGTCGGCCACCTCGGGCGCTGGCGCGGGTACGGTCACGGACGGGGCATCGCCCCCCGACGCCCCTTCGGCGAGTTGGACCACGGGGGCCACCATGGACAGGCCAACCGTCAGCACCGCGCCCGTCACGGCACCCCAGAGGATGCCCGCCCCCAGTCCCTGTGCCATCGTCCTGCTCCGTCCTGCGTCCGAACCTTGCTTGCGTCCGGATCTTGTTGCTGCTCCGCGCGGCGTGCCTTGACCCGTCCCGCGCGACCTGCCCATGTATAGCCCGGCGCGCCGCAGGGATCATCCCCTTTCGCGCTGCAATTGCAATCTGCCGCCGGGACGCTGCCCGGGGGCAACGCCCCGAGGCCGCGCGGACCGGGTTCGGAGTGCGATCGGGGCAGCCACTGGGGACGAGGCCGAGCGATGATCTTGCTGATCGACAACTACGACAGCTTCACCTGGAACCTGGTGCACTACATGGGCGAGCTTGGCGCCGAGGTTCGGGTCGTGCGTAACGACGTGCTGGACGTGCAGGGGGCGATGGCGCTGCGGCCCGCGGGCATCGTCCTGTCGCCGGGCCCGTGCGACCCGGATGCCGCCGGCATCTGCCTGCCCCTGACCCTGGCCGCGGCCGAGACGCGCCTGCCGCTGCTGGGCGTCTGCCTGGGCCATCAGACCATCGGACAGGCCTTTGGCGGACGGGTGGTGCGCTGTCACGAGATCGTCCACGGCAAGGCAGGCACCATCCACCACGAAGGCGCGGGTGTCTTTGCGGGCCTGCCCTCGCCCCTGTCGGCCACGCGGTATCATTCGCTGGTGGTCGAGCGCGCGTCGCTGCCCGACTGCCTCGAGGTCACGGCCTGGCTGGAGGACGGCACGATCATGGGCCTGCGGCACCGCGACCTGCCGATCGAGGGCGTGCAGTTTCACCCCGAGAGCATCGCGTCGCAGCATGGCCACGCGATGTTGCAACAGTTTCTCGACCGCGTGGCGGTTCCCGCATGAGCGAGACGCTGAAACCCCTGATCGCGCGCGCCGCCGACCGCCCCCTCACGCGCCAGGAGGCCGAGCAGGCATTCCAGATCCTGTTCGACGGCGAGGCGACGCCCGCGCAGATCGGCGGCCTTCTGATGGCGCTGCGGACGCGCGGCGAGACGGTCGAGGAATTTGCCGCAGCCGCGGCCGTGATGCGGGCGAAGTGCCGCAAGGTGAACGCCCCAGAGGGCGCAATCGACATCGTCGGCACCGGCGGCGACGGCAAGGGCACGCTGAACATCTCGACCGCCGCGGCCTTTACCGTCGCGGGCGCAGGCGTGCCGGTCGCCAAGCACGGCAACCGCAACCTGTCGTCGAAGTCGGGAGCGGCGGATGCGCTGGGGCAGATGGGAATCAACGTGATGGTTGGCCCGGAAATCGTTGAAAAAGCTCTGAAGGAGGTGGGTATCGGGTTCATGATGGCCCCCATGCATCACCCTGCCATGGCCAACGTCATGCCCGCTCGGGCGGAACTTGGCACGCGCACGATCTTCAATATCCTCGGGCCTCTGACGAACCCCGCCGGCGTGACGCGACAACTGACAGGCGCGTTCAGCCGCGCGCTGATCCGCCCCATGGCCGAGGTGCTGGCGGCGCTCGGGTCGGTCAAGGCCTGGCTCGTGCATGGCGGCGATGGCACGGACGAGCTGTCGATCGCCGGGATCAGCCATGCCGCCGTGCTGGAACACGGGATGGTGCGCGAGATCGAGGTGCATCCCGAGGACGCGGGGCTGCCCTATCATCCATTCGAGACCATCCTCGGCGGCACGCCCGAGGAGAACGGGCGCGCATTTCGCGCGCTGCTGGACGGCGCAAAGGGCGCCTATCGCGATGCGGTTCTGTTGAACGCTGCCGCGGCGCTGGTAGTGGCCGACCGTGCCGCATCCCTGAAGGACGGCGTGGCGCTGGCCCGCGAAAGCCTTGACTCGGGCGCGGCACGGCGCGCGGTCGAGGGCCTGGCGCGCGTGACGCAGGAGGCGGCACGATGACGGCTACGGTTCTCGACCGGATCCGGGACTACAAGTTGGCCGAGGTCGCCGCGCGCAAGGCCGCGCGGCCCTGGGCCGAGGTCGAGGCGGCAGCGCGGGCCGCGTCGCCGCCCCGTGGCTTTGCTGCGGCGCTGGACCGGGCCGTGGCAGATGGAGGCTATGGACTGATCGCCGAAATCAAGAAAGCATCGCCCTCCAAGGGACTGATCCGAAATGACTTCGATCCACCCGCCCTGGCCCGCGCCTATGCAGCGGGCGGCGCCGCCTGCCTGTCGATCCTGACCGACGCGCCGTCGTTCCAGGGGCACGAGGACTTTCTTGTGGCGGCCAGGGCCGCCGTCGATCTGCCGGTAATCCGCAAGGATTTCCTCTATGATCCCTGGCAGGTGGCCGAAAGCCGCGCCCTTGGGGCGGATTGCGTGCTGCTGATCATGGCCAGCCTTTCCGATGCGCAGGCCGCCGAACTGGAAGCGGCAGCCGAAGCCTTGGGCATGGACGTGCTGATCGAGGTCCATGACCGCGATGAACTGGACCGTGCGGCACGGCTTCGGTCAAGGCTTTTGGGAGTGAATAACCGTAATCTCAAAACCTTCGAGGTCAGCCTTGATGTGACGCGGCAGCTCGCCCCGCATCTGCCGCCAGGGCGCGATCTGGTGGCAGAGTCGGGCCTGTTCACGGCGCAGGACCTGTCGGACATGGCGCGCCACGGTGCGCGTCGGTTCCTGATCGGCGAGGCGTTGATGCGGCAGGCCGACGTGACGGAAGCGACAAGGGCTATCCTGTCGCGCCAGGGCGGGAAAGCTGCAGAATGACGCTGACCCACTTCGATGAAGGCGGCCGGGCCCACATGGTCGACGTCTCTGGCAAGGCGTCGACGGCGCGGCTGGCCGTGGCCGAGGGCCTTGTCAGAATGTCGGCCGAAACGCTGGGCCTGATTACCGAACAGCGCGCGGCCAAGGGCGATGTGCTGGGCGTGGCGCGGCTGGCCGGCATCATGGGGGCGAAACGCACGGCAGACCTGATCCCGCTCTGCCACCCCTTGCCGGTGACGAAGGTCGCCCTGGACCTGACGCCAGATCCGGCCATCCCGGGTGTTCGCGTGGTGGCGACCGTCAAGACCGCCGGGCAGACCGGGGTTGAGATGGAGGCTCTGACTGCCGTCTCGGTCGCCTGCCTGACGATCTATGACATGTTGAAGGCCGCCGAGAAGGGCATGGAGATCGGTCGGATCCGCCTTGTTCTGAAGGAAGGCGGCAAGTCCGGTCGATGGGAAGCCACGTCTGACGGCAGTGCCGTCGCCCCATGATTCCTGTCGCCGAGGCACTCGACCGGCTCTTTGCGCTGGCAACGCAGACGCCATCCGAGACTGTGCCGCTGGTCGAAGCGGCGGGGCGGATCCTGGCGGCGGATGTGGTTGCCACGCGCGACCAGCCGCCATTCGCCGCATCGGCCATGGACGGATGGGCCGTGCGAGCCGAGGACGCGGTATCCGGCGCGCGTCTGGCCATCGTGGGCGAGGCACCCGCCGGTCGCGGGTGGAGCGGTCAGGTCTTGCCCGGACAGACGGTGCGCATCTTCACCGGCGGCCCGGTGCCCCAGGGTGCAAGCCGGGTCGTGATCCAGGAAGACGCCCGGCGCAGCGGCGATGTGCTGGTGCTTGGCGACCGGCTGGATCCCGGGCCCCACATCCGCCCCGCTGGCGGCGATCACGCGGTCGGCGCCACGGTGTCGGCGCCGCGCCGATTGCGCCCCGTGGACCTTGCCCTGCTGGCGTCGATGGGTGCCGCCCGGGTCAGTGTCGCGCGCCGGCCCGAGGTGGCGATCCTGATGACCGGCGACGAACTGGTCCCGCCCGGCGAGTCCCCCGGACAGGACCAGATCTTCGCCTCGAACGGCTATGGCCTGAAGGCCCTGGCCGAGACGGAAGGTGCGCGCGCGCGCCTACTGCCCATTGCCCCGGACGATCCTGATCTGCTGGCGACATGCCTGCGCCTTGCCGAGGGCGCTGATGTGATCGTCACCGTTGGCGGTGCGAGTGTGGGCGAGCGGGATCTGGTCGCTGGCGCCTTCGCCGCCGCGGGCGCGACGATGGATTTTCACAAGGTCGCCATGCGACCCGGCAAACCACTGATGGCAGGACGGCTGGGCAAGGCGCTGGTGCTTGGCCTGCCCGGCAACCCGGTGTCGGCCATGGTTTGCGGCGCGGTGTTCCTGGCCCCGATGCTGCGCGCCCTGCAGGGACTGGCCCCTGCCGCTGCGCCCCGCGCGCGCGCGCCGCTGGCACGCGCGATCGCGGCCAACGGCCCGCGCGAGCACTACATGCGCGCGCACCAGACCGGCGAGGGGCTGGACGTGGCCGCGTCACAGGATTCGTCGTTGCTGTCCGTGCTGGCAGGGGCAGACGCGCTGGTGATCCGCCCGCCCCACGACCCGGAACGCCAGAAGGGCGAGGTGGTCGACTACATCGCAATCTGACGTGCGAAACAGGCGGATTCCTTGACACAAAGGGGGAACGTCCGTAGAACAGTCGTGAACCTGCGTCGACCGGGAGGTCCATATGCTGACCCGCAAGCAACTTGATCTGCTCGAATTCATCCATCGCCGGATGCAGGCAGACGGTGTGCCCCCCTCCTTCGACGAGATGAAGGAAGCCCTGGATCTGCGTTCGAAATCAGGCATTCACCGGCTGATCACCGCGCTGGAAGAGCGGGGTTTCATACGCCGCCTCGCCCACAGGGCGCGCGCAGTCGAGATACTGAAACTGCCCGAGGCGCTGGAGCGTGCGACCCCAGGCTTCACGCCCCGGGTAATCGCTGGCAACCGCACGGAGCCGCCCAGATCGGCCCTGCCAGTCGAGGCGGCAGCCGTCGAACTGCCCGTGATGGGCAGGATCGCCGCGGGTGTCCCGATCGAGGCGATCAGCGAGATATCGCATCATGTGGCTGTCCCCGGGTCGATGCTGGCGTCGAGCGCGCGGCACTATGCGCTTGAAGTCAAGGGCGATTCCATGATCGAGGCCGGGATCAACGACGGCGACATCGTGGTGATCCGCGAAGGCGAGACGGCCGAGAATGGCGATATCGTCGTTGCGCTGGTCGAGGATCAGGAGGCGACGCTGAAGCGGTTTCGGCGACGCGGCGGGATGATCGCGCTTGAGGCCGCGAACCCGGCCTATGAGACGCGCCTGTTGCGCGACGATCAGGTGAAGGTCCAGGGGCGGCTGGTTGGCCTCATCCGCAGCTACTGAGGCTTAGCGAAGCCCGGCGATGTAGGGCGCGTCCCGGTCCGCAAGGGCTGCCAGGATCGGAACCAGTGCAGCAGTCCCTTGCCCCTGCTCGACCCGGCCCATCCAGCGCCGCGCCCGGTCCCGTGCCGGGACCAGGTGCAGCCCGCCCGACGCGGCATGAATCGCGATGGGGCCTGTCAGCGCAAGCACGCGCCGGTCGATCACGGCACAGCCGTCGGGAATCGACGTGGATTCGGCGGCCAGCACCACCAGGTCGGCCTGACGGCATGCCTCGTCCAATCGGTCGGCAGCACCCCGCCCACGCAGGTGCACCGCCGGGCGCCCGGCGATGTCGAAGGTGATCTGGCCGTCGCGGCCTTCGAGACCGGAACGGGCGGCGGCCGTCGCCTGATCGACCGTATCGCCGTCGGATTCCAGCCAGATGCCCGCCGCAAACCCATTGCCGCGGGCGGACGACAGCACGCGGCCGTCGGGGCCGAGCACGCCCACGAGGCCGCCATCTGCAGAAATCAGCACAAGGGGGCGGGGGTGTGCTGGCCAGAGCCACAGGCCTGCGGCCAAGGCAATCCAGCCAAGGTGCCGCACGGAACCCGCCCAGATCGCAACCCACAGCCCGCCCAACGCCATCACCGGCAGCACCCAGGGGCCGGGCGAAGCCACTGTGCCCACGGCCCCGGGCAGGCTGGCTACGAAGGCCGCAACGCCAAGGATCCAGCGGGTGGCCTGTTCCATTACCCAGAGCGGCAGGGCCGACAGTCCCAGCGGAGCGACCAACCCGGCGATCACGGCGGACGGAATGACCGCCAGGCCCATCAGCGGCACCGACAGCAGGTTCGCGGCCAGGCCATATTCGGCGATCCTGTTGAAATGGGCCGCCGCGACGGGCGCTGTTGCAAGGCCCGCCAATGACGACGACACGAACAGCGCCGCGGCGGGTTGCGCCCATCGTGGCAATCGCTGCATCGCCACCCGCCCGCGCAACGCCCCGAACCCTGCCACCAGCGCAACTGTCGCCGCAAAGGACATCTGGAACCCCGGTTCCAGCAGGGTTTCGGGCTGCATCGTCAGGATCAGGGTCGCCGCCAGCGCCACCGTGCGCAGCGACAGCGCACGCCGGTCGACCAGAACCGCCCCCAGCATCACGGCCACCATGGTGAAGGCTCGTTCCGTCGCAACGTTGCCGCCCGACAGCGCCAGGTAGAAAGCCCCCGCCCCAAGGGCCGCCACTGCCGCCAGCTTCTTGGTGTTCACGCGCAGCGCCAGCGGAGGAACCAGCGCCAGCCCGTGCCGCACGGCCCCGAAGACGAAGGCAACCAGAAGGCCCATGTGAAGACCCGAGATCGCCAGCAGATGCGCCAGGTTCGAATCGCGCAGGTCCTGCAGCGTCCCGCGCCCGATGCCGGATCGGTCGCCCGTCAGGATCGCGGCGGCGAAAGCCCCGGGTTCCCCCGGCACAAGCCGCTGCACATCGGCCGAAATCCTGAGCCGCAGGCGCGTCACCATCGCTTCGCCCGGGGTCGGTGCCGCGACCGCCAGCACCGGCACACGGGTATAGCCCCAGGCGCCCAGTCCACGGAACCAGGCCATGCGCTGAAAGTCGAAGCCCCCTGGCTCGACCGGGCCGTCAGGCGGCGACAGATGCGCCGTCGTCATGACCCGCAGCCCGGCTTCTGGAACAAGGAAGTCGCCCGCGATACCATGCAGCGAAATGCGGACGCGGCGCGGTGTGCGGTCGGGGGACACGTTGTCCAGGCGAACCCGGTCGAGCGTCAACCGCAGCACATCCGACTGCGACCGATCGATCTCGACGATGCGTCCCTCGACCGGGCCGTAGTAGCGAAACCCCAGGATCGGCGCATCCACGCGTGCCGCGCGAAGATCGGCTGCCAACCACCCGGCCGCAACCGCCGCAAGCGCCACGAAGACCGGGCGCAGCAGCCCCGGCACAGTTCCTGCCGCCGCGTCGGCGCGCGAGGAAACACCCACCGCCAGAACCAGCAGCAGCAGCAACCCCCAGACACCCCTCTGCACACCCGCCGAGGGATCCTGTGCTGCACCGAACCAAAGGGCGATTCCGATACCCATGCACACCGGCAGCCAGGGAAACAGCCGCCCCCGCGCGCGCGCCAGCCAGACCAGAGGCGCAATCGCCCAGACCACTTGCCGCCCTCCGACCCATTGCCTAGACACCCCCTGTCCAGGCCCCGCGACGCGGACTCTCGCCTCGACATGGTTTCCAGAAGGTTAACGCCGCCATGACCAGCCCCACCGGCCACGCCCCCGTCGTGACACGTTTTGCCCCGTCGCCCACGGGATACCTGCACATCGGTGGCGCGCGCACGGCGCTCTTCAACTGGCTCTATGCCCGGGGGCGCGGCGGGCGGTTTCTCTTGCGAATCGAGGATACCGACCGCGCCCGGTCCACCCCCGAGGCAACCGAAGCCATCCTGCGCGGACTTCGCTGGCTGGGGCTGGACTGGGACGGCGAAGCGGTCAGCCAGTTCGAACAGGCGGACCGCCACGCCGAGGTCGCGCGCGAGATGCTAGCACGAGGATCGGCCTACAAGTGCTTTTCTTCGCAGGAAGAAGTTGAAGCCTTTCGCGAGTCTGCCCGGGCCGAGGGGCGCAGCACACTGTTCCGTTCCCCCTGGCGCGACGCCGATCCCGAAACCCATCCGGACGCGCCCTTTGCGATCCGCGTCAAGGCCCCGCGCGAAGGCGTCACGGTCGTCACGGACCGGGTTCAGGGGGACGTGACGTTCCGCAACGAGGATCTCGATGATCTGGTGATGCTGCGGTCGGATGGGACGCCGACCTACATGCTGGCCGTTGTGGTGGACGACCACGACATGGGGGTGACCCATGTGATCCGGGGCGACGACCACCTGAACAACGCGGCCCGGCAGATGCTGATCTACCGGGCCATGGACTGGGATGTGCCCGTCTGGGCGCACATTCCGCTGATCCACGGGGAGGACGGCAAGAAGCTCTCCAAGCGCCATGGTGCCGTGGGACTGGAAGAATACGAGACCATGGGATATCCCGCCAGCGCCCTGCGCAACTACCTTGCCCGGCTGGGCTGGAGCCACGGTGACGACGAGATCTTTTCGGACGCCGAGGCGCAGGCCTGGTTCGATCTTGATGGAATCGGGCGCGCACCGGCGCGGCTGGACATGAAAAAGCTCGACTTCATTTCCGGGCGGCATATCGCGGTGGCGGACGATGCTGCACTTGCAGAAGGTGTGGCCGCCTATCTGCGTGCGACCGGGCAACCGGAGCTTTCCTCAGACAAGTCCAACGGACTTCTGCGGGCGATGCCACATCTGAAAGAGCGCGCGAAGTCCTTTCCCGAGATACTTGAAAAAGCGCTCTTTATCCTGACGGACCGGCCCGTCGTTCCGGACGAGAAGGCCGCGGTGGCCCTAGATACGGTATCCCGTGGCATACTGTCTGAATTGACGCCGCGCCTGCAAACTGCTAGCTGGTCGCGGGAAGAACTGGAGGCTGTCACCATTGCGACAGCGGACGGGCACGGACTGAAATTCGGCAGGCTGGCCCCAGCGCTTCGGGCGGCCCTTTCCGGACGCACCGTCTCGCCCAGTGTCTTCGACATGATGCTGGTCCTTGGCCGTGACGAGACACTCGCGCGGCTTCACGACGCAAGCCAGTGCTAGGACGTTAACCTCTCCCGCGCTATGCTGCCATGCAGGGCAGACGCGCGGGCGCGGCGGCCAACAGAGAGGGACAAGGATGGACGGGACAGCCAAGCAGACGCGCACCGCAACACTGACGTTCGACGGCAAGGCGATCGAGATGCCGATCCTGTCGGGTTCGACCGGCCCCGATGTCATCGATATCCGCAAGCTCTATGCGCAGGGCGATGTGTTCACCTACGATCCCGGCTTCACCTCGACCGCCGCCTGCGACAGCGCAATCACCTTCATTGACGGCGACGAGGGCGTGCTTCTGCACCGCGGCTTCCCCATCGACCAGCTGGCCGAGAAATCCCATTTCCTCGAGGTCTGCTATCTGCTGCTCTACGGCGATCTTCCCACTGCATTGCAACTCGAAGATTTCGAGAAGCGCGTGACGATGCACACGATGCTGCACGAACAGATGCAGTATTTCTTCCGCGGGTTCCGC
>CAYYOE010000024.1:0-6109 GCA_964473055.1 uncultured Rhodobacterales bacterium
TTCGAGGTGCGGCCCGGCGAGACACTGGGGATCGTGGGCGAATCCGGCTGCGGGAAATCCACGCTGGCGCGGATGCTGGTCGGGCTGTTGCCCCCCACTTCCGGCAGTATCGAGATCGAGGGTCGCGCGCTGAACCGCGCCGATCCCGCCGCCTTCGGCCGGTTGATCCAGTATGTGTTCCAGGATCCGGTCTCCAGCCTGAACCCGCGCAAGACGATCCGGCAGATCCTGGCGGCCCCGTTGCGCAACCTGCACGGGCTGCACGGCCCGGCGCTGGACGCGCGGATTGCCGAACTGTTCGACGCGGTGAACCTGCGACCGGAGTTCCTGAGCCGCTACCCGCACGAGTTCTCGGGCGGGCAGGCGCAGCGCATCGGGATCGCCCGGGCCCTGGCTGCCAGCCCCCGCATCCTGATCCTTGACGAACCCGTTTCGGCACTGGATGTCTCGGTGCAGGCGCAGGTGTTGAATCTGCTGGCCGACCTCAAGGCCCGGCTGAACCTGACCTACCTGTTCATCAGTCACGATCTGGCTGTGGTCGAGGCGGTCAGCGACCGGATTGCCGTGCTTTATTTCGGTAGCCTGGTCGAGTCCGGTCCTGCCGAAAGGGTCTTTGCGGCCCCGCGCCATCCCTATACGAAGCTGCTGGCGGACTCGGCACCCGTTGTGGGCCGTCCCCTCGGGGGGGCTCAATCGGGCGAATTGCCGGACCCGCTGAACCCGCCCCCGGGCTGTGCCTTTGCCGGACGATGCCCCCGCGCATCCGACCTGTGTCGCAGTACCGTGCCGATGTTCCAGGCCGTCGAAGGAGACCAGTTTGCCGCCTGTCACCACCCGCTCGACCCCTGATCGAATGTCCCGGCCACAAAGGGTGGCCGAGGCGATCAAGTCCTGGGTCATGGAGAACGGCTGGGGGCCGGGCGTCCGCCTGCCATCGGAGTCCGAACTGATCGGGCGTTTCGGCATGGCCAAGGGCACGATCCGCGAGGCGATCCGGATCCTCGAGGCGCAAGGACTGGTCAAGTCACGGACCGGACCGGGAGGCGGCGTCTTCGTCCACCAGGTATCCGAGGAACGGGCGACCGCGCTGCTGGGCAACTATTTCTACTTCGAACACCTGACCATCGACGACATCTACCAGATCCGGCAGGCGCTGGAGCCGGAGCTGGCCGCCACTCTGGCAGGCCGGTTGAGCGAGGCCCAACTTTCTGCGCTGGAAGAGGTGATGACCCGCTATTCCAAACCTGCCCGCACGGCCGAGGAAGAGCGCGAGCAGCATGTCGCTTCGCTAAGGTTCCATGCCATGCTTGCCGAGATGTCGGGAAATCCGCTCCTGCGCTTCCTGATCCGCTTCACCGCAAACATGCTGGCCGAAATCACCGTGTCTCGGCGGCTGTACGCCCAACCCAACCGCGAGCTCTGGTCCACGGGCCTCGAATATCAGTCGCGGCTGGTTGCGGCCCTGCGCGCAGGCGATGCAGCGGCTGCGCGGCAGATCCTTGCGGAACACATGCAGAATGCGCACCGTCTGATGCGGCTGCAGGAAACCGTCCTGACACAGCGCTTCCTGCCCGAAAGCGGCATCATCTAGGGTCTGGCGCCTGACGCCGATGCGACGAACGCCAGGTATTTGGCTTGCAGTCAAGGGTCCGCGCCTCGAAGCATCTGCAAGTGCTTTTCTGTCAGGTGGAGGACACAAAGACGAAGCCAAGGGACGTTTGTCGCCGGGAACCGGGCAAGTCCGACGCGTGGTCGTTGAGGCCCGCTCTTGCCACAGACGTTCACCGCCCGGATGAATGCCACCCTGACGTCACATCCATGCGGCCAGGGCTTGAGCGGTCTGCTCGTCGGTGATCACGACCGTCGGCGTCAGCCCCGCGATCGCTCCGCGCATCACCGCCACCTTCTCGACCCCGCCCGAGATCAGCACGCGCTCCGGCGTGCGCCGCAGCCGCGACAGCGCGACCGAAATCGCACGCCGGTTCACGGGATGGTCCACCTCGCGCCCTGCGCCGTCGATGAAGTTGTACAGCACATCGCCCACCGCCCCCGCCTCGATCAGCGACTGTCGGTCCGCCTCGGACAGATAGCCGGTGCGGTAGCTGGTGGTCAGTGTGGTGATCCCCCCCGCCGACAACAGCGCCATATCCAGCTTGTCGGCCATCTCGAAGATCGCGGCCAGTCCGCAGCGTTCCAGCAGCGCGTGCTTCGTCTCGGGGCTGTCCACCACCGCTGGGGCAGGTATCAGGAACCCTTCGCCCTGGAACAGCTCGGTGAACTGCCAGGCGAATTCTGCCGGGTTGAACCGCCGCGCCGCCGCGATCCCGCCCAAGAGCGATACCACGCGGAACTCTTCGAGGCTGGCACCGGTGATGAAGGGCAGGGTGGCGGACAGCGTCCGGCCCCAGCCCACCCCCACCGTCATGCCCGACTTCATCGCACCCGAGATGAAGGCCCCGGCCGCCGCGGCGATCACGCGCGTCGGATCGCCCTCGGGGTCGGCCTGCGGTGCCACGATGACACGGCGGATTCCGTAGCGGACCTCCAGCGCGCGCTCCAGCGCCACGAGGTCCGCCAGCGGGGCGGACACGGTGATGCGCACCTCGTTCCGGCGCCGTGCGTCGGCCAGCAGGCGCACCACGGTGATGCGGTTGATGCCCAGATGTGTGGCGATGTCGTTCTGGGTCATGCCTTCGACGTGGTACAGCCATACCGCGCGGGCGCGCAGGCGGTCGGTCTCGCTCTGCTGTCCGGTGTGCGCCGTCGCCGGTTGCATCGCCCTTGTCCCGTCTTCAGGCGCGGGACGCCCCCGCGCGGGTGTCCGATGCCAGCGCCTCGGCCCCCGCGATCAGGCGCAGGACCAGCCGCGCCACGCGGTCGGGTTCCTCGGTGTGCGGCATGTGGCCGGTGCGCGTCAACAGGTGCAGCGCCACGTCATCGCCAGCCTGATACGCCTGGGACACGGGCACAAGGGTGTCCTGGCGCCCCCAGATCACCTGGGCAGGCAGGGACAGCCGGTCCAGCGCCGCGCGCAGGTCGAAGGCCTGCGTGCCGTCGGGGAACAGCGCGTCGGCCATGGCGGCCTGGGCCGCGCGCTGGGCGGGGTCGCGCCGGGGGGCAAAGGCCGCGCGGGCGAAATCGTCGGTGATGCGGGCGGGGTCGGCTACCAGCCGTTTCAGCCAGGGCGCCAGGCTTTCGGGCCGGTTGGCCCGCGTGAGGCCCGCCAGCACCGTCCCGTCAATCTCGGCCCCCAGTCCCGCGGGTGCGATCAGCGTCAGGCTGGCCACCCGCGGCGCGCGGATGTCGGCCAGCGCCAGCGCCAACGCGCCGCCGAGCGAATGACCGACCAGATGCACGGAACCTGCATCGCGGATGGCATCGTCGAACGCGTCCACCAGCATCCGCGACAGGTCGGCAAAGCCCGAGATCCGGCGCCGGGGCGACCTGCCGTGACCGGGCAGGTCGATGCGAATCAGCGGGCGGACGGGGAGGTATCGCTCCAGCGGCGCCCAACCGGGACTGTCGGCGGCAAAGCCGTGGATCAGCACGATGGGCGCCCCGCTGCCAGCGCGCCGGGTGACGTGCAGTGGCCCGGGCTGTGGTAGCCAACCGTCAGGTGTCGGCGCTTCGACCGCGCGACGTCCGATTGCCGCACGCGCGACGTCGTCGGCCTGTACCCGGCCGCGCGGGCCGGTCCCCGGCACGTCCTCCAGCGCCAGCCCCGCCGCCCGCGCCGCTGCCCGGGCGGCGGGCGTGGCGCGTGGGTGCGCGATGTTGCGGTCGGCCACGGGAGCCGGGCCGACCGCAGGGCCGGGATCGGGCTGCTGAGCGGGCGGGGGAGCCTCCGCCGCCGCGGCCGTCTCCGGTCCGTCCCTTGTGGACTCGGGCGGCGGGCCGACCGCTTCGCCCGCCGCATAGATCCAGGCGACCGCCGCGCCCACCGCCACGCGGTCGCCGGGCCACGCGCGGATGTGGTGCAACCGGCCCGATGCGGGGGCTTCCACCTCCATCGCGGCCTTCTCGGTCTCGATGTCGAACAGAGCGGCGCCCCTTTCCACCTGGTCGCCTTCAGCCACATGCCAGGTGGCGATGGTGCCGTGGGACATGTCCATGTCCACCTTGGGCAGGATCACCTCGGTGGGCATGGGTCAGACCGTGCGGGCCATGACGGCGCGTACCGCGGCCTCGATCCCGTCCGTCTGCGGTACGGCGGCGCGTTCGAGATCCGGGTTGTAGGGGATGGGTGCCTCGGCCCCGCCAAGGCGGACGATGGGCGCATCGAGGAAGTCGAAGGCATCGCTTTCCGCGACCATGGCCGATATTTCGGCGCCGACGCCAAAGCTCTTCACGCCTTCATGCACCACGACCAACCGCCCGGTCTTGCGCACGCTGGACAGGATCGTGTCGCGGTCGAGCGGGCGGAGGCTGCGGGGGTCGATCACCTCGGCCTCGATCCCGTCGGCAGACAGGCGCTCGGCCGCCTCCACCGCGCGGTGGCGCATGATCGCGCCCGCGACGATGGTGATGTCGCGCCCAGCGCGCACGACTTCGGCCTTGCCGATGGGGGTGGTGTAGTTGCCCGCCGGAACCTCGCCGCGCATCTTGTACAGAAGCTTGTGCTCGAACATCAGGACCGGATCAGGGTCGGCCAAGGCCGCCAGCAGCATCCCCTTGGCATCTGCAGGGGTAGAGGGCTGGATGACCTTCAGCCCCGGCACATGGGCAAACCACGCCTCAAGGCTTTGGGAGTGCTGCGCCGCCGCCCCGGTGCCCGACCCTGCGGGCATCCGGAACACGACCGGAACGGACGCCTCGCCGCCCAGCATGTAGCGCAGCTTGGCCGCCTGGTTGACGATCTGCTCCATGGCCAGCGTGGCAAAGTCGGAAAACTGGAACTCGAAGATGGGCTTGAGGCCGGTCAGCGCGGCCCCCACGGCCACGCCCGCGCCGCCCAGTTCGGAAATCGGGGTATCCATCACCCGGTCGGGGCCGAACCGGTCGATCAGGTCGCCCGTCACCTGGAACGCGCCGCCATAGACGCCGATATCCTCGCCCATCAGGATGACGGTGGGATCAGCCTCCATCGCCAGCGCCATCGCCTCGCGAATGGCTTCGGCGTAGCTGAGGGTGCGGGGGCCCGCCTGAACCTCGGCCACGGCGTTCATGACGCTCCCGCGTAGACGTAGCGGGTGACGTCGGCGGTATCGGGGGCGGGGCTGTCCTTGGCAAAGGCGATGCCGGCCTCGACCTCGGTCACGGCCTGGGCGGCGATCTCTGCGGCGTCCGCGTCCGTCAGGATGCCGTGGGCGATCAATTCCCGTTCGAACCGCGCGATCGGGTCGCGGGCCATCCAGCCCTCGATCTCGTCCTTGGTGCGGTAGCGGTTTCGGTCGGACTTGGAATGGCCGCGCCAACGGTAGGTCAGGTTTTCCACCAGTGACGGCCCCTCGCCCGCCCGCGCGCGGGCGACGGCGGTGCCGACAGCTTCCGCCACGGCGGAAAAGTCGTTGCCGTCCACGGTGACGCCCGGCATCGAATAGGCCGCCGCGCGGTCACTGATGCGGGCGACAGCGGTGGACTGCGCCACGGACGTGGACATGCCGTACTGGTTGTTCTCGCAGACGAAGACCACGGGCAGGCGCCAGATGGCGGCCATGTTCAGCGCCTCGTGGAACGCGCCTTCGTTGTTGGCACCATCACCAAAGAAGCACACCGTCACGTCGGGGCGGCCCAGGCGCTTGGCGGTCAGCGCGGCCCCCACGGCGATGGGCAGGCCGCCGCCGACGATGCCGTTGGCGCCGAGGTTGCCCGTTGCGATGTCGGCGATGTGCATCGACCCGCCGCGGCCCCGGCAATAGCCGGTTTCCTTGCCGAAAAACTCCGCGAACATGCGACCCACGTCGGCACCCTTGGCGATGCAGTGGCCGTGGCCCCGGTGGGTGGAGGTGATCTTGTCGGACGGACCGAGGTCGAGGCAGGACGCGACGGCGGACGCCTCCTGCCCGATGGACAGGTGCATGGTGCCGTGGATCAGGCCGCGCATGTAGCTGTCCTCGGCGCCTTCCTCGAACCGGCGGATCAGGTGCATCTTGCGCAGGGCATCGCGCAG
>CAYYOE010000024.1:6209-7768 GCA_964473055.1 uncultured Rhodobacterales bacterium
TCGGGCACCGTCATGATCCAGGCGCGGTAGCAGTACTCCCCGATCTGGTCGAGCACCTCGCCGGGCTTCAGGTCGCGCTTGGCGACCGCACAGACCTCGGCCACCGGGCGGGGCAGGGGCTGCATGTCGGCGCGGCCATACAGGACCGCGCGGGCACAGGTCAGCGGCACCTCGAGCGAGGTCAGGTGATAGGGCCGGTGGAAGGTGAAGTAGGGGCCGTGGCCCATCTTCAGGTCTTCCATCCGTTCGCGGATGCGGGGGTGGTCCATCTCGGCGATGACGAAGACGCCGGGGGCCACGCCCGGGCCTATGGTGTAGTCCACACAACCCCGGTCGGTAGACAGCACCCCGCCGTGCGATGCGGGGATCAGCACCTTGTTCAGGTCCTCTTTCGACGCCGAAGGGCCGTGCATGCCGGGCCGGTCGGGCAGCAGGCCCGTGGCGTTGGCAATGGCGGCCATTTCCACCATCGTCTTCGACCCGTCCACGAATTCCACCAGCATCCGCGGGTTCATGTTCCGGCGGTGCGCCTCGTCGGCATAGGCGTCGGGGGTGGCGTCGATGTTCAGGGGGTTGTTCTTGCCCTTGCCTGCGCAGACGATCCGGTGGCCCATGGCCGCGACGAACTCGATCAGTTCCATGCAGGACGACGGCTCGTCGCCCGCGCCCAGCGTATAGACAACACCCAGCCGTTCGGCTTCGGCCCGCAGATAGGCGCCGATGGTCACGTCGGCCTCGACGTTCATCATTACCAGGTGCTTGCCGCGTTCCATCGCGGCAAGCCCGATCTCGGCCCCGACCGAGGGCACGCCAGTCGCGTCCACCACCACGTCGATCAGGCCCGACTCGAGCAGCGCTTCGACCCGGGATGTCGTGGCCACCCGTCCCGCCTCGATCGTCGCGTTGATTCCGTCAGCGCTGTCTGCGGCCTGCGTCCGGTCGGGATCGCCATAGGCGATGGTCACCGCCCGTTCCGCGGCCTGCGGATCGAGTTCCGAAATCGCGCCGATCTCGATGCCCTGCATCTGCGCCACGCGCGACACGATGTCGGTCCCCATCTCGCCCGCACCCACAAGGCCGATCCGGATCGGACGCCCGGTTGCCGCGCGCTGGGCAAGGTCGCGGGCGAGGCCGGTCAGGGCGACGTTGGTGGGCATGCGCGGGCTCCTGTTCAAGCAAGATTGGAGTATCTGAACGTGATGAGCCAAGTCAATACAGATGTTCATGCCGCAGTGCGGCAAAATCCCTAAAAATCTGCGATTGACAGGCTGCCCTGCTTGAACAATGATAAATTGGACGAGACCGATGTTCAAAGTCGGCAAAAGGAGGATCGGTGCGGCAGATGCCAGGTGCATCGGCCGCAGTGCCGATTTGCCACGCCACCGGGCTCTGTCGTGGACTGCATAAGGGAGGACGAACAGATGAACTTCAGACCGCAGCTTTCCCGTCGGTCGTTCCTGTCGCGCTCGGCCGCGGTGGGGGCTATCGGGGCGACGGGCAGCACGATTTCGGGCCTGGCCGCACCGGCCATCGCGCAGGCGGGTCTGCCCGACCCGCAG
>CAYYOE010000024.1:7868-15868 GCA_964473055.1 uncultured Rhodobacterales bacterium
CCGATCCCCGACGACAGCTTCTACGACAAGGCCGTGGCCGAGTTCATCTCGGGCAACGCCTCCTTCGACGCGCTGCAGTTCTTCTCGCCCTGGCTGGGCGACTTCGCAGCGCCCGGGTTCCTGTATGACATGAGCGACTTCGCCGCCGAATGGGGGCTGCCGCTGGATGACTTCTACGACACCTACCGCCTGAACTACGGCTATTTCGGCGGCAAGCTTTACGGCATTCCGTTCGACTGCGACATCCGCCAGCTGCATGTGCGCAAGTCCTACCTCGAGCAGGTGCTGGGCGGCCCCGTCGACCGCTGGAACAGCGTGCCGACCTATGACGAACTGATCCGGCTCGCGGCCGAACTCGACGGCATCGCGCCAGGCGTCTCGGGCGTGGGCATGATGGCGGCGCGCGGCTTCTGGTCCACCTATTCCTGGGAACAGATCGCTGCCCATTGCGGCGTGGATCTGTTCGACGAGAACTGGAACGTCACGCTGAACTCTGACGCCGGGATGAAGGCGATGGAGATCCTGATGGAACTCGCCAAGTATTCGGGCGAGGGCACGGCCGGCGCGGGCTGGGACGAGAACCGCGCAGGCTGGCTGGGGGGCCGCTATGCCATGAACCTGTCCTGGCAGGATTCCGGCACGCAGGGGATGCGGCCCGACCAGTCGAACATCGTGGACGACTTCGTGACGATCTACGATCCGCGGGTGGCCGGTGGACGCTATGCGCCCACCAACATCGCCGGGTCCACGTCCTGCGTATCGGCCAGCGCGCAGAACCCAGAAGGTGCGTTCCTGATGCTGGCCTTCCTGACCACCGCGTCGATCATGGCGATGAACGAGGCCAATGCGAACGGCGTGGCGCCAGGCTATCGGTCGGTGCTGAACAATCCGCAGCTTGCCAAGGCCAGCCAGCCGCTGGAGGTCTGGGCCAATGCGCTCGACTATGCCTGGTGCGCGCCGCGCCTGCCCGGCATGTTCGAGATGGAACAGGCGCTTGGCAACGAGATCAACCGCGCGGTCGTCGGCCAGATCTCGGCCAAGGAGGCGCTGGACAACGGCGCCGCGGCCTGGACCCGCATCATGCAGCGGGCGGGCTTCCGTGGGGGCGATGGGCCGGTGGCCTATGCCGATGTGGCGCCGGGCCTGTGGATGGGCGCGGGCAAGCCGCTGCCGTTCTGACAGGTGCGCGACTTGACCGGACATATCGGGCAGGGGATCGTCGGTCGATGACCGATGCCCTGTCCACCACCGGGGCGGCGCAGGCCGCCCCGGTCACCCCTGTCCGGACGATCCGGCGCCGCAGCCGCACCATGCGGCGGCTGTTCCCCTACCTGCTGGTGGCGCCTGCGGTCCTCTACCTGATGATGATCACGCTCTACCCGGGCGTCTTCGCGATCTGGCAGAGCCTGTATTTCGTCCGGTTCAACACCTGGACCTTCGTCGGCTGGGAGAACTACGCCGACCTGCTGGCCGACCGCGAATTCTGGCAGGCCCTGCGCAACACCTTCGTGATCGGGTCAATCTCATTGACGATCCAGACGCTGCTGGCGCTGGTGCTGGCCTATCACGCCTACCGCGACCCCTGGGTGAAGGGCTGGCGCATCCTGTTCCTGATGCCGATGCTGTTCATGCCGTCCGCCGTGGCCTTCCTGTGGAAGATGGCCTTCTTCGACGGACGCGTGGTGTCCGACCTCTTGATGCGGGCGGGGCTGGTTGACAGCGCGATCCCCTTCCTGTCGTCGATCTGGCTGGCCCGAATGACGCTGATCGTGGCCGATGTCTGGCAGTGGACGCCGTTCCTGTTCATCATCTTCGTGGCCGGCCTGCAAAGCCAGGACCAGGAAATCGAGGAAGCCGCGCGGCTGGACGGCGCGTCCTGGTTCCAGATCTTCTGGAACATCTCGCTGCCCCTGATGCGCCCGATCATCGCCGTGGCCGTCATCCTGCGCGGCATCGACATCTCGACGATGTTCGCAAGCGTGTCGATCATGACGGCGGGCACGCCGGGCGGCATGACGGAAACGATCAGCTATTTCATCTACCGCACGGGATTCCGGATGTTCAACTTCGGCTATGCGTCGGCCGCGTCCGTGGTGATGCTGGTCCTGACGATCATCGTGGCGCAGACGGTGGTCAAGCGCGCCTTCCGGTCCGGGAGGGACTGACATGGCAGCCCGTCGCCGCGGCGAGAACCTGTTCCTGCGCTACGCGATCCTCGGGACCTGGGCGCTGTTCTGCCTCGCGCCGATGCTGTGGTTCCTGTCCATCGGCCTGCGCCCACGCACCGAACTGATTACCGCGCAGCCGATCTATTGGCCCACCTGGTCGCTCGATGCCTGGCACATGATCTGGCGCGACTGGCCGATGCGGTCCTACCTGGTGAACTCGCTCCTCGCGATCGCGGGGTCCGTGGTGATTTGCGTCACGCTAGCCATTCCCGCAGCCTACAGCCTGTCGCGTTACACCTACCGCGGGCGCGACGACATCGGGTTCTACATCCTGTCCACCCGCATGATGGCCCCGGCCATCGTGGCTATCCCGATCTTCTTTTTGTTCCGCAACATGGGGCTTCTGGACACGATCTGGGCGCTGATGCTGATCTACGCGGCAATCAACCTGTCGATCACCACCTGGATCATCCGGTCCTACATGCTGGACATCCCCAAGGAACTGGAGGACGCCGCCCGCACCGATGGCGCGTCCGACCTGCGCATCCTGTGGGAAATCATCATTCCCGCCTGCCGCCCCGGCATCATCACGGCGGCCGTGATCGCGGCGATCTTCGCCATCAACGAATTCCTGTTCACCCTGCTGATCGCCTCGACCCAGAAGGCCTATACGCTGTCGGTCGCGCTGGCGAACTTCACCGGCGGGTCGGACGGGATCATCTACAACGCTATCGCGCTGGTGGCCTTCATTGCCTTCCTGCCGGTGTTCCTGGTGGTCCTTGCCATCCAGAAGCACCTGTCGCGCGGGCTGACCATGGGCGCGGTAAAGGGATAGATCATGGCCGCCATCGAACTGCAAAGCGTCGTCAAGAAATACGGGGCCTTCGTGGGCGTCCGTCAATTCTCGCTCGACATCGCGGACGAGGAGTTCCTGGTGCTGCTCGGCCCCTCGGGCTGCGGCAAGACCACCACCATGCGGATGATCGCCGGGCTGGAAGAGCCGACCGAGGGCCGGATCGTCATCGGCGGCGAGGACATGACCGAGGTCGATGCCCGCGACCGCGACGTGGCGATGGTGTTCCAGGGCTACGCGCTCTACCCCAACATGACGATCTACGAGAACATCCGCTTTCCGCTGCGGATGCGCGGGGTGCCGAGGGCCGAGCAGGACGCGCTGATCCGCCGCGCGGCCGAGATGGTGGAGCTGGGCGCCTACCTCGACCGCAAGCCGGGCGCGCTGTCGGGCGGCCAGCGCCAGCGTGCAGCGCTGGCCCGCGCCATCGTGCGCCAGCCGCAGGTGTTCCTGATGGACGAACCTCTGTCGAACCTCGACGCCAAGCTGCGCACCTCGATGCGGGTGCAGATCAAGCACCTGCAGCGCGAGTTGCGCGCGACCACCGTCTATGTGACCCACGACCAGATCGAGGCGATGACGCTGGCAGACCGGATCGTGGTGATGAACCAGGGCGCGGTGCAGCAGGTCGGCACACCGGATGAGATCTATGCCGACCCCGCCAACACCTTCGTCGCGGGCTTCATCGGCGCCCCGCCGATGAACCTGATCGAGGGCGTGGCCGACGGTGGCACCTTTACCGCACCGGGCGTGACCGCCCCTTGCCCGGCGACTCTGCAGGGCCACGTGACGCTTGGCATCCGCCCCGAGGACTGCAGTGTGGGCGGGTCGAACCTCTCTGCCTCGGTCTATGGCGTTGAGCCCACGGGCGACGTTACCTATCTGACCGTGACGGTCGGCGCCCGCCAGGTCGAGGTGAAGGCCGCGCGCGATTTTCGCGCGCCCCTCGACAGCGCCGTGGCGATCGGCTTCGATCCCGGCCGCACCTGCTTCTTCGACGGCGCAACCGGCGCGCGCCTGCGCCACGACACCTGACGACGGACCGGACACATGGCGACCTTCGACTATACCTCGATGGGGTTCTTCACCTTCGACGCGCTGTGCCGCCCCGTCACGCAGATCCCCGCCGGCGGTGACACCTATTTCGTCGAGGACTTCGCGCTCGCGGTGTCGGGGGCCGCAGGGTCGGCCGCCATCGTCGCGGCAAAGCACGGGCTGCGGGTGCAGGCGGCGGGCGGCGTCGGCCACGACCTGATGGGAGACTGGGTACTGCGGCGCCTGGGCGACTTCGGCGTGGACACGGGGCTGATGCAGCGCTGCGACGGGTTCGCCACGTCGTCGTCCATCGTCACCACCCGCCCCGACGGCGCGCGCCCGGCGCTGCACAAGCGGGGCGCCACGGCGGGGTTCTTCATCGAAGACGCCGGGGCCGAGCGCCTGCTCGACACCCGCATCCTGCATGTGGGCGGCGTCGGCCTGATGGACGCGATGGATCAGGGGCGGACCGAAGAGATCATGGCCGAGGCGAAGCGGCGCGGCGTGGTCACAACGCTCGATGTCTTCGCGTCCACCCCCGACGACCTGCCCAAGGTCGCACGCCTGCTGCCCCATACCGACTATTTCCTGCCCTCCGAGGAAGAGGCGCGCGCCCTGTCCGGCCTGACCGACAATGTCGACCTCGCGCAGTTCCTGATCGACCGGGGTGCGGGGTGCGTGATCCTGACGCTGGGCGGGCAGGGTGCCTACCTGCGCCACCGCGATGGCACGGCCTTCCACCAGACCGCGTTCCGGGTGGACGTGAAATGCACCTGCGGCTGCGGCGACTGCTTCAACGCGGGCTTCGCCACCGGTCTGGCGCTGGGCCTGCCGCTCGAGGGTTGCGTGGAACTGGGGCAGGCGGCATCCGCCCAGAATGCCACGGGGCTGGGCAGCCAGGCGGGCGTGGTGGACCTGGAAACCACCCGCGCCTTCATCGCGGCGACGCCCCGCGCTGCCTGAATCTTGGCAGGGGCGCTGCCCGCCGTTCAGATGTGTGGCGTGTCGCAGGTCGCGCCGGTTCCCGGCTTCGATGTGGTCCAAGTATCCCGGGGGAGGCACGGCGCAGCCGGGCCCGTGTCAGCGCCCCTTGCCCCCTTTGTGTCTCGGTGCCGCTGGGCTATGCTGGCAGATGAAAAGGAATCCTGCGGTGCACTTCCCCCTTCCCCTGCGTCCCGATCCGATGCCCCTGCGCGAGGCGCTGCGCGGTTTGCGGCACGTTCTGCGCCGGGGCGGTGAGGCGCTGCGCGATACCGTCTCGCCCGATGGCATGCCGCATTCTGCCGCGGCCGACGTCGCGGGTGGTGTGCTGCGCGAAGTCGAGCATCTGGCGCGAGGCGTCGACGAGGCGACAAGCGGCGTGTTGAAGCGGGTTCTGGGCGGCGAGGTTCCTCCGGGCGTGTCGCTCCGTGGCCTTGCCGAGGGTGATGCGGCTGCGGCGGTCTTCGGGGCGGCCGCCTATGCCGCGCTTGACCGGGTCGTGGCACGTCTGGGCGCTGAAGGTGCCTTCGTGTCCGAAGCGACCTGCCGCGCCGCCTGGGCCGCCGGCCCCCCGGTTGGCACGACACCGGAGGCCCGTGCGGCCGCCTTGACGCGCTGGCTGGTCGCGGCCCGTCCTGTTCGTGGCATTTCGGCCGATGCCGGTCTGCGGGTCGGCCCCGAGGCGCTGGTGCCGATTGCGGTCTTTGCCGTGATGCTCTGGCTCCTGTCGGATCGGCCGGAGGGCGAGGATTCGGCGGCACTGGAGGCGAGTGTGGAACTGTCCATAGGGATCGCGGCCGAGGTCCTGCGGTCCGTGGGCGCAGCCGGACCCGAGGCGCTGGAGGCGCTCTATGCCGAGTTCGCGCCTCATGTCTGACCTGCGTCTGAACCTCGCCGCCCTGCCGCCCACGAACGAGCCATTGCGGATGGCTGTGCGCCGGATGCGATGGTTCCGCCAGGCGTTCCGTGCGCATGTCGAAGCAACGGGGCGAGAAATCGGCTGCATCTTCGAGATCGACGAGGCAAGGCTGGGCGGCATCTTCGTGCGCTGGCTGCGCGCAGTGCAGGAGCAGAAGCCCGCCGACAAGGCCGAGCGCCGCGCCTATTTCGAGTTCGCCGCCAGTCTGATGCTGCGCGAACTCACGGCCGAGATGCCACTGTCGGTCAAGGCGCCGCCGACAGGCGTTCCGACCGACAGCGCTGCGGCTTTCTGGCCGGAAGGCTTCGCCTGCGTGATGTTCTGTCTGACAGTCCACGCCGCTGCCATGGCACAGGAATACGACGCGGCCACCGATGTCGCGCCTGCGGTCGAGGATCTGCGGCACTGGTGGTCCTTCCGCGAGAATGCGGGCGAGGATTCCCGCTTCTCGGCGGGCTTCCTGCAGATGCTGCTGGGGCAGACGCCGAACTGGTCGATGCCCGATGTGTTCCGCGAACGGCTGAGCATGGAAGCAGGCCTGCGTCACCCCTGAACTGACGCTGCCGTGAACCTGGGGCATGGCCGACATCCCTCCGCGCCGTTCGCCCCCCACCCTTGCAGCCCCCCGGGGGGGGAACTAAGACTCCGGCAATACCTTGTGGCCTATGACGGCCTGCAACCCCGGAGAAGGCCATGCGCGATCCCGTCGAGCACTACATGAACACGCTTGTTCCCATGGTCGTCGAACAGACCAGCCGGGGCGAACGCGCCTATGACATCTTCTCGCGCCTGTTGAAGGAGCGGATCATCTTCCTGGCAGGCCCCGTGCACGACGGCATGTCCAGCCTTATCGTGGCACAGCTGCTGTTCCTGGAATCCGAGAATCCCGCCAAGGAAATCTCGATGTACATCAACAGTCCCGGGGGCGTCGTGACCTCGGGTCTGTCGATCTACGACACGATGCAGTACATCAAGCCGAAGGTATCCACGCTGGTGATCGGGCAGGCGGCGTCGATGGGTTCGCTTCTGCTTTGCGCCGGCGAGAAGGGAATGCGGTTCAGCCTGCCCAACAGCCGGGTGATGGTGCACCAGCCTTCGGGCGGCTACCAGGGCCAGGCCACCGACATCATGATCCACGCCGAGGAAACGCTGAAGCTGAAGCGTCGCCTGAACGAAATCTACTCGCACCACACCGGCCAGGATGTTGACGCGGTGGAAACGGCGCTTGAGCGTGACCGGTTCATGACCGCCGAGGACGCCAAGGCCTGGGGCCTGATCGACGAGATCGTCGATCGCCGCCCGGCGAGCGAAGCAGCGGCGACCTGAGCCTTGGCCGGCATTCACGGCAATTTGGCGTTGTGCCTGCCGGGGGGCTGTCCTAGACTTTTCGACCAGACGGCGTGTGCCGGGCCCGACTGGGTTAGTATTCGGGGCAAAGTGCCCGAGGGGATTGGCTAATGGCGGCAACATCCGGCGGTGACAGCAAGAACACGCTCTACTGCTCGTTTTGCGGCAAGAGCCAGCACGAGGTGCGCAAGCTGATCGCGGGCCCGACAGTGTTCATCTGCGACGAATGCGTCGAGTTGTGCATGGACATCATCCGGGAAGAGACCAAGTCCTCCGGACTGAAATCCTCGGACGGGGTGCCCAGCCCGCGCGATATCTGCGATGTGCTTGACGACTATGTGATCGGGCAGATGCATGCCAAGCGCGTGCTGTCTGTGGCGGTGCACAATCACTACAAACGCCTTAATCACGCCCAGAAAGCCGGCGATATCGAACTGGCCAAGTCGAATATCCTGCTGATCGGGCCCACAGGCTGCGGCAAGACCTTGCTCGCCCAGACGCTGGCGCGCATCCTCGACGTGCCCTTCACGATGGCTGATGCGACCACGCTGACGGAAGCCGGCTATGTCGGCGAGGATGTGGAGAACATCATCCTGAAGCTCCTTCAGGCGTCCGAATACAACGTCGAACGTGCGCAGCGCGGCATCGTCTACATCGACGAGGTCGACAAGATCACGCGCAAGTCTGACAACCCCTC
>CAYYOE010000024.1:15878-20744 GCA_964473055.1 uncultured Rhodobacterales bacterium
TTCTGAAGATCATGGAAGGCACGGTCGCCAGCGTGCCGCCGCAGGGCGGACGCAAGCATCCCCAGCAGGAATTCCTGCAGGTGGATACCACCAACATCCTGTTCATCTGTGGTGGGGCCTTTGCGGGGCTGGACAAGATCATCGCCCAGCGCGGCAAGGGCAGCGCCATCGGTTTCGGGGCCGAGGTCAAGGAACCCGACTCGCGCGGCACCGGCGAGATGTTCAAGTCGCTGGAACCGGAAGACCTGCTGAAGTTCGGCCTCATCCCGGAATTCGTCGGCCGCCTGCCGGTGATCGCCACACTGGAAGACCTCGATGAGGCCGCCCTGGTCGAGATCCTGACCGCGCCCAAGAACGCGCTGGTCAAGCAGTACCAGCGGTTGTTCGAACTGGAAGACACCAAGCTGACCTTCACACCGGACGCCCTGGTGGCCATCGCCAAGCGCGCGATCGCGCGCAAGACCGGTGCCCGTGGTCTGCGCTCGATCATGGAAGACATCCTGCTCGACACGATGTTCGAACTGCCTTCGCTGAACGATGTGCACGAGGTAGTCGTGAACGAGGAAGCGGTGAACAGCGGTGCCAAGCCCTTGCTGATCTACGCCGAGGGCAAGAAGAAGGAACCCGCCTCGGCAGGGTAGGGTGTGGACCTTCGCGGGCGACGGGATGCGCAATCTTCTCGGTTGCGCGATGCAGTGCCGGCGCTGCACCTCGCGGAAATCGCTTGAAGTTGCTGTGGTGACACGCAAGACATGGGCATCGGGGCAAGTGCGCACATCGGGTTGCGCGCATCGGGGGTGTCAGGCAGCGAACGATGGCAATGGGCGCCCGGTTCCGTGAATGGACGCGATCCGAGGGGGCAAGCGGGCTAGCGCTTGTCAGCCCGACATTTCTCTATGTTCTTGTTTTCCTTGCTGTTCCGCTGACGGCAGTGTTGCTGGTCAGTTTCTGGTCGCAGATCGGGGTCCGCAGTTTTGACACGGCCCTGACGCTGAAGAACTACGCCGAGGCCTTCACGGATCCCATCTACCGGGTGCTGATGCTGCGTTCGATAACGATCTCGGCCATCGTGACACTGACCACCGTTCTTCTGGCCTTTCCCATTGCCTATTTCGTCAGCTTCCATGTTCCGCCCGAACGCAAGGCCCTGTGGATCTTTCTGATCACCATTCCGTTCTGGACCAGCTATCTGGTGCGCGTCTTCCTGTGGAAGGTGATCCTGGGCTTCAACGGCGTGGTCAATTCCGGTCTCATGGGGATCGGGCTGATCGACGAGCCCCTTACCTTCATCCTCTACAACGCCAACGCCGTGGTCATCACGCTAGCCCACGCCTATGCGCCCTTCGCGATCCTTCCCATCTTTGTGGCGCTGGAAAAGATCGACCGTTCCTTGCTGGAAGCATCGCGCGATCTCGGTGAAGGCTACGTTGCGACCTTCTGGCGCGTGACGCTGCCGCTGGCCATGCCCGGGGTGGTGGCTGCAGTCCTGATCGTCTTCATCCCGGTGATCGGGGACTACATCACCCCGGTGCAGGTCGGTGGACCCGACGGTCGGATGATTTCCAACATGATCTATACGCAGTTCCTTCGGCTCAACAACGCGCCGTTGGGGGCGTCACTGGCGGTGATCGCGATGGCGTCGGTCGGGACGATCGCGCTGGTGTTCGTGCTGCTGAACCGCCGCTTCCTGGGGCCACGGCGATGAAGGGCGGGGGGCTTCGCGCCTATGCGATCCTCTACCTCGTGTTCCTCTATGCGCCCATCGCGCTGTTGCCGATCTTTGCCTTCAACAATTCCACCATCATTGCCTTTCCGCTGCAGGGTTTCACCACGCGCTGGTTCGCCGACCTGGCCGTGAACTCGTCGCTGCACCGTGCGGTGGGCAATTCGCTGATCATTGCGGTATCGTCCGCCGTGCTGGCCACGGTCTTCGGTGTCTGCGCCGCCCGGGCCGCCACGCGCTACGAATTCCGGGGCAAGAAGGGCATCATGGGGCTCATCATGCTGCCGCTTGTCCTGCCCGAGATCATCCTGGCCGTGGCCCTGCTGGTCGTGATCCTGCGGCTGAACCTGAACACCGGGCTCTGGGCGATCATCGCGGGCCACACGCTGATCTGCACACCATTCTGCATCGCCATCCTGAATTCTGCCTTCGGCAATCTCGACCGGTCGCTGGAAGAGGCGGCGGTGGACCTGGGCGAGAGCCGGTTTTCCACCTTCCGGCTGATCACGCTGCCGCTGGTCATGCCCGGCATCGTGTCCTCGCTCCTGATTTCGTTCACGATCTCGCTGGACGAGTTCATCATCGCCTTCTTCCTGTCCTCGACCGAACCCACGCTGCCCGTCTACCTCTGGGGCCTTCTGCGGTTTCCCCAGCAACTGCCGGTCGTCATGGCGCTGGGCACCATTCTTGTCGTGTTGTCCGTCCTTCTGCTGACCGTGGCCGAGATGTTCCGCCGCCGCGGCATCCGCCGCGCGGGCGGCAAAGATACCGGAGGCTTCCTGTGACCAAGGCCCCCCGCCGCACCCTGATCGAACTGCGCGGCGTGCAGAAGTACTATGGCGACTACCACGCGCTGCGCGGGATCGACCTGGATATCGGCGCGGGCGAGTTCTTCTCGCTGCTCGGCCCATCTGGCTGCGGCAAGACCACGCTCTTGCGCACCATAGCGGGGTTCGAAAGCCTGTCGTCGGGCACCCTGTGGATCGGTGGACAGGACATGGCCGATGTGCCGGCGAACCGGCGGCCCACGAACATGGTGTTCCAGTCCTACGCGATCTTCCCGCACCTGAGCGTGGCCGAGAATGTGGGCTTTGGTCTGCGGCGGGATCCGCGAACGTCGGCCGAGAAGGCAAAGGCGGTGGCCGAGGCATTGGAAATGGTTGGCCTGGGCGGCTATGGCGGCCGGGCGGCCCATGCCCTGTCGGGCGGACAGCGGCAGCGGGTTGCGCTGGCGCGGGCGTTGATCCTGAAGCCCAAGGTGCTGTTGCTGGACGAACCCCTGTCCGCGCTCGACAAGAAGTTGCGCGAACACATGCAGGTGGAATTGATCAAGTTGCAGCGGCAGGTGGGCATTACCTTCATCCTGGTCACCCACGACCAGGAAGAGGCACTGGTGATGTCCGACCGCATCGCGGTCATGTTCGAAGGTGAAATCACCCAGCTGGCCGACCCCGAAACCCTGTATCGCCGCCCGAAGACGCGCCGCGTGGCCGAGTTCATCGGGGTGATGAACTTCCTCGACGGGCAGGCGACACCGGGTGCCGGTGGTGGAATCGAGGTCGAGGTGGGTGGCCTCGGACGGGCCGCAGTGGCCTCCGACCAGTGCCCGGGTGGGGCCGCCGCGGGCCCGGTCAGCGTCGGTATGCGGCCCGAGACGATGTCGGTCCTGTTCCCGGGCGAAGCGACGTCGGCCCGCGTGGCCGAAGGCACGGTGGACGAGGTCGTCTATTATGGCGACATGACCTACTACGACATCCGGCTGGACGGCGCCTCGGGCCCTGTCCGGATATCCATGCGCAACGTGATCGGCCGTCCGGTGCTCGACGTCGGGACCCGCGCCCGCGTTGCCTGGGACCCGCGCGCCATGGTCGTCTTCGGCCAGGGCTGACACCGGGGCGGGCCGCCCGTCTACCGGGACGGGTGGCACGGCACCGCGTCGCCGGACGCGGCACCCAGGAAAGGACAGGAACATGGACGAGTCGATCCGGGTATCCGAAGGCGACGGTCTGCGGGTCATCACCCTCAACCGCCCGGCTGTCATGAACGCCCTGAACGGGCCGATGCGCCTGGCGCTGACGGATGCCATAACCGCCCCCGGGGCAAGGTGCATCGTTCTTACCGGGGCAGGGCGGGGGTTCTGCTCTGGCCAGGATCTGACGGATGCCACCGCGATCACGGATATCGAGGGGGTCCTTGCCCGGGAATACGAACCGATGCTGCGCGCAATCGTGGAGTCGCCCGCGCCGGTGATCGCCGCCGTCAACGGCGTTGCGGCCGGGGCCGGGGCGAATCTGGCACTGGTGTGCGACGTGGTGATCGCCGCCGAAAGCGCGGTCTTCGTGCAGGCTTTCACGCGGATCGGTCTGATCCCGGATGCGGGGGGGACCTGGGTGCTGCCGCGGCTGATCGGGCAGGCCCGGTCAATGGGCGCGGCGCTGTTCGCCGAACCCGTCAGCGCCCGTCAGGCCGCCGACTGGGGCATGATCTGGGAAGCGGTCGCCGACAACGCCTTCGCAGCCCACTGGCGCACCCGGGCCGAGGTGCTGGCAGCAGGGCCGTCTGTAGCCTTCGCGGCACTGAAGGCCGCCTTCCGCGCGGCGGCAACGAACGACCTGAGCGCACAACTCGCCGTCGAGGCGCGCGCGCAGGCCACCTGTGCGGCAACCTCGGACTTTCGCGAAGGCGTTGCCGCCTTTGCCGAGCGGCGGCCCGCGCGGTTCACCGGACAGTAGCGATCGGGATCAGCGGCTTTCGACGTCGATATAGTCGCGCCGCATCGGGCCGGTATAGAGCTGCCGCGGGCGGCCGATCTTCATGCCTGGATCGCTGATCTGTTCCTTCCACTGGCTGATCCAGCCAACGGTGCGCGCCAGCGCGAAGATCGGCGTGAACATCGAAGTGGGGAACCCCATCGCGTCGAGAATGATCCCCGAATAGAAGTCGACGTTCGGGTACAGCTTCTTCTCGGCGAAGTAGGGATCCTCCAGCGCGATCCGCTCCAGTTCCTTGGCGACCTGCAGCGTCGGATTATTCTCGACCCCCAGGAGTCCCAGCACCTCGTCGGCGGACTGTTTCATTACCTTCGCGCGCGGGTCGAAGTTCTTGTAGACCCGGTGGCCGAAACCCATCAGCCGGAAGGGATC
>CAYYOE010000025.1:0-18676 GCA_964473055.1 uncultured Rhodobacterales bacterium
TCCCTTCAATCTGAGAAGCTCGGTCAGACCGTGACACACAAATTGAGGATGACCCTATTTAAGGGCAAGGAATAGCGCCCAACGCGCGCCGTCTCGGATTTAAGAGCAACGCGACAGCCGCCCACGGGGCCGCCATACTGGAACACGCCCTCGGCCTGCCAGCGCGCCAGGTTTTCCCAGTGACGCGCCTGCAACGGGCCGTTCACGGTAAGCTCGGTCGCAAGGCCGCCAAAGCCGTTTTCCAGCGTGCCGATCGGCTGGTTGTGCCAGGCCGAGAAGTTTTCCAGCTGTGCCCAGGAAATCCAGCCGGTGGTGAAGCCGCAGTTGGCCGCGCCCGATTCCATGATCTTCTTCGAGAAGGCTTCGACCTCTTCCCAGGTTTTCGGCGGGGTGTTCCGGTCGAGGCCCGCCTTTTCGAATACGTCCTTGTTGTAGTACAGGATCGGGGTCGAAGAGTTGAACGGCATCGACAGCATGTTGCCTGCGGGGTCGGTGTAGTAGCCCACGACGGCGGGCAGGAAGGCGGCGGGGTCAAAGGGCTCGCCCGCGTCCTTCATCAGCTGGTGGACCGGATAGATCGCCCCATCGGCGGCCATCATGGTGCCGGTGCCGACCTCGAAGACCTGCACGATGGCGGGCTGTTCCTTCGCGCGGAAGGCGGCGATGGCAGCGGTCATCGTTTCGGCATAGGTGCCCTTGAAGCTGGGCACGACCTTGTAGTCGGTCTGCTTGGAATTGTAGTCGGCGGCAATCGCCTCAAGTTTCTCGCCAAGTTCGCCGCCCATTGCGTGCCACCACTGGACTTCCGTCTGGGCAGTGGCCGACGTCATGTTCGCGGCGATGGCAAGGGCAGCCAGGCTTAGGGAACGGTGCATGTTTTTCTAGACCCCGTGAGATTGCATCTGACCGCATCTTTGACCCGTTACTGTGACGGTCCTGCTGCCGTTTTCTTGCAGTTCTGTGACATGGTGGGGGGTGCCGCGGGGGCCGGGCGGGGTGTCGCGCAGGCATCGACCCGGATGACCTGGCGCAGGGTCAGGTCCGGCACCGCTGGGTCGGTCGTCGCTTCGGCCGGTTCGTCCATATCGCCTGGCCGATCCCGGCGGGTCGGCGATCTTACGCCGGGGCAAGGCCCGTCGAGTGACGCACGACAAGGTTGATCGGCAACTGGACCGCAAGATCGGTTCCGTCGCGGATGCCGTCCAGCCGGCTCAGCATCAATGCGGCGGCTTCGGCGCCGATGCTGGCGGCGGGCATGTCCACAGTGGTCAGCGAAGGGGACAGATGCGCGGTCACATCGACATTGTCGATGCCCGCGAAGGACATGCTGTCGGGCACGGCAATGCCGCGGCCCTGCGCCTCGATCATGGCGCCGATGGCCAGCATGTCCACGGTTCCGATGATCGCCGTCGGTCGCGGCACCAGTTCCAGCAGCGTCATGCATCCGCTGCGTCCGGCCGAAATCGTCAGGTGCTGTTCGCTGACATGGTGGCCCGGCAGATGCAGTCCCCGTTCGGCGAGGGCTGCGCGGATGCCATTGACCCGCGCGGCCTGGCGGTCGTTGTTCGGCAGCTTGCCGCAGACGACGCCGATCCGCTGGTGCCCCAGATCAAGCAGATGCTTCATCACGAGGTATCCCGCCTGGAAGCTGTCCACGAGCACGCGGTCGAACCCCTCGCGCCCCTCCCAAAGCTGCACGAGCGGCACCTGCGCCGCGTGTATCAGGGCCCAGGTGGACTGCGGGCGGCCCGCGCCGACCACGACAAGCCCGTCAACACCGTGCGACATCAACTGGTTGAGCGCGGCCGCCTCGGCCGCCGGGTCGTATTCGTGCGAAGCGATCAAAAGCTGGTACCCGTTGGCCGAAAACGCCTTCTGCATCTCCTGCAATGCGGTCGAGAAAATCGGGCTGGCGAGGGTAGGTACGACCACGCCGATCGTGTTCGACCGGCCTGACACGAGAGCCCTGGCGCGGCGATTTGGCACGTAGCCCAGTTGGACCGCGACCTGCCGGACCCGTTCAAGCGTGTCCGGCTGCACGAGACCGGGCTGCGACATGGCGCGCGATACGGTGGCGATCGAGGTTCCGGATTCGCGTGCGATATCCATCAGGGTGGGCTTGCGTCGCGGTGACACGTTTACATACCTCTTATGAAAAAGTTTCATTCACGTTGGGTTGGTAGGCGCGAGAATCCGGGAAATCAACTGCAAAATCGTATTGACAGCGATGATGATAACATGAAAGCGTTTGCATACATGAGGGGGATGGTCGTTGCCGCGCAGGGTCACCATAGGATTTGCAACGATTGCCGTCGTCGGCCTGATCTGGCTGATGATGACCTCGGTCCTTGGGCTGATCCCCTCCGGACGGTTCCCGTCGCCTGCCGAAACCTGGTCGGCGCTGATCCACGTGTCCGGCCGCGGCTATGGCGGTGGCGATCTGCTTCTGCATGCGTACAACTCGCTGCGGCTGGTGGTGATGGGGTTCTTCTTTGCGATTGTCACGGGTGTTCCCCTTGGCCTTCTGATGGGGTGGAGCCGTCGGGCTGAGGCGCTCATCAACCCGGTGTTCCTGATCATCCGGCCAATCCCGCCGCTGGCCTGGATTCCACTGGCGATCCTGTGGCTGGGGCTGGGGGATGCGGCGAAAATTCTGGTGATCTGGTTCGCCGCCTTCGTGCCCTCGGTCATCAACACCTTCGCGGGCGTACGCAACATCGACCGCCCTGTGCTGGAGGCGGCCTACATGCTGGGCATGCCGAAGCTGCGCTTTGTCACCGAGGTGCTGGTGCCGGGGGCAAGTCCGATGATCTTCACCGGACTGCGCCTGTCGCTGCAGGCCTCCTGGACCACGCTGGTCGCGGCGGAACTGGTCGGCGCCTTCTATGGCCTCGGCCGGGTTCTGAACGTAGCGCAGCAGGACCTTTATCCGGGGATGATCCTTGTCGGGATGGGGGCTGTGGCGATCCTCGGCTGGGCGACCACCCGCGGGCTGGGCGTGTTCGAAAGCCGCGTGATGCGCTGGAACACCGCCGCACTGTCGGCGAAAGGGTAGGCGATGAACAAGCGCATCTCTTTCGGGCAGTCGGTCGTTCTGGGCATTTCGGGTCTGCTTCTGTTTCTGGGGATCTGGCACGGGCTGGCGATCAGCGGGTTCGTCCCCAGCCTGTTCCTGCCCTCGCCGGTCGAGGTCTACGACCGGTTCACGACCCTTCTGGAACGGCGTTTCGCAGGTGCGACCCTTCTGGGACATCTGCTGGCCAGCTTCGAGCGGTTCGCCTACGGCTTCATCCTTGCGGCGGTGATCGGCATTCCCCTTGGTCTGCTGATGGGGTGGTACCAGTTGCTGGACGAGATCGTCTCGCCGCTGTTCGATGCGCTGCGCTTTGTTGCCCCCATCGCCTGGGTCCCGTTCGCCGCCCTCTGGTTCGGCACCGGGATCGGCGGGCCGATCATGATCATCTTCGCCGGGGCGTTTCCGCCCTGCCTGATCAACGCCTATCGCGGTGCCAAATTCGTCGATCCCCGGCTGATCGAGGCGGCGAACATGCTGGGCACGCCGTCCCACCGGGTGATCCGCGAGGTGCTGCTGCCATCGTCGGTGCCGTCGATCATCTCGGGCCTGCGGGTGTCGGCGGGGCTTGGCTGGCAGTCGCTGGTCGGTGCCGAGTTGATCGTGGCGTCTGCGGGCGTCGGATACCTGATGGTGCAGGGTCAGGCCAATATATCCACCACCACGGTGATGTCGGGGATGGTCGCGATCGGGCTGGTCGGGCTGGCGCTGGATACATCGCTTCGACTGGCCGAGCGCCTGATCCAGCGCCGACGCGGCCTGGAACACTGAGCGGAATTGCAGGGGGAACCAAGCGACATGGGCGTGATCAAGTTCAAGAGCGTCGGCAAGGTTTTCGGACCCCGGGATTCCGGCTTCGTCGCGCTGAAGGACATCAATCTGGAGATCGCCGACCGGGAATTCGTGGCCATCGTCGGCCCATCCGGTTGCGGCAAGACCACCTGCCTGCGGCTGGTGGCGGGGTTCGACAATCCCACCGAAGGCGACGTCATGGTTGACGGCACGCCGATCAAGCGGCCCGGGCCGGACAGGGCCGTCGTGTTCCAGCAGTTCGCGCTGTTCCCGTGGAAATCGGTCTATGACAACATCGACATCGGCCTGCGCAACCTGAACCTGCCCAAGGCCACACGGCAGTCGCGCATTGCCGACATCCTGAACCTGATGAACCTGACGCAGTATTCCGAACATTTCCCGCACCAGCTTTCGGGGGGGATGCAGCAGCGCGTGGCCATCGCGCGCGCCTATGTGCTGGACCCCGACGTCCTGCTGATGGACGAGCCGTTCGGCGCGCTGGACGCGCAGACGCGCGTGGTGATGCAGGAAGAACTGGTCCGCCTTGCCCGCAAGAACCCGCGCACCGTCCTGTTCATCACCCATGCGGTCGAGGAAGCCGTCTATCTGGCCGACCGCGTCGTGATCATGACGCGCGCGCCCGGCCGGATCAAGGAAGTGCTGGACGTCGCCAGCATCCGCAAGTCCGAGAACTGGGACAGCCATGAGAAGATCGAGGACGTGATGGACCTTGAAAGCTTCGTGCATCTGCGCACGCACATCTGGCGCAGCCTGCGCGAGGAAAAGGCGGCTCAGCACGCCTGATCGACAGAAGACCACAACAGGAATGCCAAAAGGGAGGAACCCACGATGAAACTGACCTACAAGGCCATGGCACTTGGCAGCGTGTTCGCGTTCGCGGCGCACGTTCCGGCACAGGCGCAGGAACTGACGCCGATCAATCTGAGCTATCAGCCGGCGCTGTACTGGGCATTGCCGTTCTACCTTGCGACGGAGATGGAATGGTGGGCCGAGGTGGGTCTGGACCCCAGCTTCACCACGTTCCCGGCAGGCGCGCCGCAGATCGCGGCGGCACAGGCGAACGACTGGGATGTCGGCGGGACCGGGTCGGTGCCCGCGGTCCTGGGTGGCGCGCGCTTCGGCCTCAAGACAATCGGTCTGACCAACGACGAAAGCCGGGGCAATGCGCTGATGGCGCGCAACGACGTGATCGAACAGTTCCGCGCCGACCCGATGAGCATGAAGGGCGAGCGCATCCTTCTGACCACCAATTCCACCGTGGATTTCGCGACGCGGTCCTGCCTGCAGAAGTTCGGCCTGTCGCAGGATGACGTGGAGTTCGTGAACCTCGGGCAGGCGCAGGTCATCACCGCCGTGATCGCGAATGAAGGCAAGCTGGCAGGCGTCTGGGCCCCCAACACCTACACGCTGCAGGAAAAGGCCGACAGCGACTATCTGTGCTCGGGCGCCGATGCCGGTGCCATCGTGCCGGGCGCGCTGGTCGTACGGCCGGGCTTTGCCGAGGAAAACCCCGAACTGGTGGCCAAGGTGGTGGCCACATTCCTGCGCGGGGTCGTCTGGGCCAAGCAGAACCCCGAAGAGGCGCGCGAGATGCTGGTCGATTTCTATTCGGAAGGGGGCGTCGAGATCTCCGATGCCGCCGTCAACGCCGAATTCGACCTGCGGCCGACCTTCACGCTGGAAGAACAGATTGCCCTGATGAACCGCGACGGCGGGGCAAGCGAACTGGACCAGTGGCTGACCGCCATCGGAGATTTCATGACGTCGGTCGGGACCACCGAAGCCACGCTTCCTGCCGAGGACTACATCGACAACCGCTTCATGCAGATGGTCATGGATGATCCGGTTCTGCGCGCCTTCGCCAACAACGAATGATCTGAACCAAAGGCCCGCCGCCCCGGCGGCGGGCCCAAACCCAAGGGATGACGAGGCCACGATGGCGATCACCTATCTGAAAAAAGCGATCAAGACCCCGGAGACCGAGTCCGCGCATGCGCGGCAGGTCGTGTCCGAGATGCTTGCCAGGATCGAGGCAGGGGGCGAAGACGCCGTGCGCGACTATGCGCTTCAGCTGGACAAGTGGGACGGCGCGATCGTGGTCAGCCGTGAGGATATGGAGGCGCGTGCCGCCGACGTGCCCCAGCAGGTCAAGGAAGACATCGCCTTCGCCGTCGATCAGGTCCGCACCTTCGCGCTGGCGCAGAAGGCATCGGTGCAGGATTTCCAGATGACGATGTCATCGGGCCTGACGGTGGGCCAGAAATGGGTGCCCTGCAACGTGGCGGGCTGCTACGTGCCGACCGGGCGTTACGCGCATATCGCATCCGCCTGCATGTCGGTGGCGACCGCCAAGGCGGCGGGGGTCAAGACGGTCGTGGCATGTTCGACGCCCTACCGGGGCGGCGGGATGCATCCTTACGTTCTCTATGCGATGCATCAGGCCGGTGCCGACATCGTCATGACGCTGGGCGGGGTGCAGGCGATTGCGGCCATGGCCTATGGCCTTTTCACCGGAAAGCCCGCCGACGTGATCGTCGGCCCCGGCAACAAGTTCGTGGCCGAGGCCAAACGGATGCTGTTCGGCAAGGTGGGCATCGACGTCTTCGCGGGCCCGTCGGAAATCGGCATCCTCGCCGACAGCACCGCCGATGCCGAGATCGTCGCGACCGATCTGGTGGGGCAGGCCGAACACGGGCATGAATCGCCCGCGTGGCTGTTCACCTCCGACCGGGCGCTGGCCGAGGCGGTGATCGCACGGGTGCCCGCCCTGATCGACGCGCTGCCCGAACCCGCCCGCGAAGCGGCAGACGCCGCGTGGCGCGATTATGGCGAGGTGATCCTGTGCGACACCCGCGCCGAAATGGTCGAGATATCAGACACCTATGCCTCGGAACATCTTGAGGTGCATTGCGAAGACCTGGACTGGTGGATGGAGAACCTGACCAACTACGGATCGCTGTTCGTGGGCGAGGAAACGACCGTGGCGTTCGGCGACAAATGCTCTGGCCCCAACCACATCCTGCCGACGAAATACGCCGCGCGCTATTCCGCGGGCCTGTCGGTGCACAAGTTCCTCAAGCCCCTCACCTGGCAGAAGGCGGACCGCGAGACCTGCAAGGTGCTGTCGCTGCGCACTTCGCGCATATCGCGCCTGGAAGGGATGGAGGCCCATGCCCGCACCGCCGATGTGCGGATCAACAAGTACTTTCCGGGGCACAATTTCGATCTGGGTGCGCCCGTGAAGTCGCTGTCCTGACCTGACAGGATGAGTGTCGATCTCGGGCGTCCGCCCGGCATTCCGCCAGAGGCCGTGACGCAGGCAATGGCGCTCCTGACCTCGGGCCGGTTGCACCGCTACCGCGAGGGGGGCGGTGCGCCCGGTCCGGTGTCAGAGCTGGAAACCGCGTTCGCGGCACTGCTGGGTCGCCGCTTTGCCGTGGCGGTCAATTCCTGTGGGGCGGCGATGTTTCTTGCGCTCAAGGGCGCCGGGGTCGCACACGGCGACAGCGTTATGATGAACGCGTTTTCGCTGGGCCCGGTGCCCGGCGCGCTGGACCACATTGGCGCGCGTCCCGTGCTGGTCGAGATCACATCCGACCTGACCATAGATCTGGACGACCTGCGCACCAAGGCCCGCCAGAGCGGCGCGCGATATCTGCTGCTGTCGCACATGCGCGGCCATGTCTGCGACATGCAGGCGCTGACCGCGCTGTGCGGGGATGAGGGGATCACCCTGATCGAGGATTGCGCCCACACGCTTGGCGCAAGCTGGGCGGGGCGGCAGACCGGGACGTTCGGCCTTGCGGGGTGTTTCAGTTTCCAGTCGGCCAAGCACGTGAACGCCGGCGAGGGCGGAATGCTGGTGACCGACGACCCCGATCTGGCGGCGCGTGCGATCCTGCATTCCGGCAGCTACATGCTCTATGGCCAGAACGGCACCGTTCCGGACGATGCCGTGATGGCCCGCTGGCGCGGCCTGTGCGGCAATTACAGCCTGCGCATGTCGCATCTGGTGGCGGCGCTTGCCTTGCCTCAACTGCCGCTTCTGCCCGCGCGGGTGGCCGACTGGAACGCCAGCCACGACCGCATCGCCGCGCGCCTGGCGGCGCATCCCGCCTTTGCGCTGCCGCATCGTCCGGCGCCGGAAGGCTATGCGCAAAGTTCGATCCAGTTCCGGCTGCCGGGGTTCGCCAGTGATGCCATCGCGGCGTTCGTGCGGCTGGCGAGGGCGTCCGGCGTCATGGTCAAATGGTTCGGCCGCGCCGCGCCCGATGGCTACACGTCCGCGCCGCCGCATTGGCCGGGTGCCGACGCGGCCAGTGTGCCGCGCGCCTGCATGCTGCAGAAAACGCTGTGCGACATCCGCATTCCCCTGGGCCTGACGGCCGAGGATTGCGACGCTGTGGCCGACGTGCTGGTCGGGGCATGTGATGCTGCGGGAAAGGACAACGCGTATGCGCAGGCTTGACCATCTGTTCGACCTGACCGGGCGTTCGGCTCTGATCACCGGGGGCAATTCGGGGATCGGGCTGGCGATGGCGCGCGCGATCGGATTGCAGGGCGCGCGGGTGCATCTGGCCGCAAGAACCCGGAACGCGCTGGACGCCGCGCGCACCGCGCTCGATGCCGAGGGGATCAGCGCCGAGGTTCACGCGGTGGACCTGACCGACGCCGATGCGCTGGAACGTCTGGCAGGCGATGCGGGCGCCATCGACATCCTGATCAACGCGGCGGGCATCAATTTGCGCCAGCCCTACGGCGACGTGACGCCCGCGGCCTTCGATCTGCACATGGCGCTGCACCTGCGCGCGCCGTTCTTTCTGGTGCAGCACCTTGCCCCGGGAATGGTGGGGCGCGGCTGGGGCAGGGTGGTCAACCTGGCGTCGCTGCAATCACAGCGCGCCTTCGCCAACTCGGCGCCCTACGGTGCCGCCAAGGGCGGGATCGTGCAACTGACCCGAGCCATGGCGCAGGAATTCTCGGGCAAGGGCGTCACCTGCAACGCCATTGCGCCGGGGTTCTTTCCGACCCCGCTGACCGCCCCGGTCTTCGGCGATCCCGCCCTCGCCGCCGCCAATGCCGCGCGGACCGCGATCGGACGGAATGGCGAGCTTGAGGATCTCTACGGGGCGACGGTGTTCCTTTGCTCGGATGCCTCGGCCTATGTCACCGGGCAGACGCTTTTCGTTGATGGCGGGTTCACCGCGAAATGACTGGAGGATGCGATGCAGGCGCTGCTTTACACCGGCCCGAACAGCATGGTCTGGACCAGCCAGCCCGACCCGGTTGCGGCACCCGGCGAAGTGCTGGTCAGTGTGCGGGCCGTCGGCATCTGCGGGTCCGACATGCATGCCTACCACGGCCATGACGACCGCCGCCCCGCCCCGCTGATCCTCGGGCATGAGGCGGCGGGGCTGGTCGCTTCCGGTCCGCGCAAGGGCGAGATGGTCGCGATCAATCCGCTTGTCGTGGACCCCGACTGCCCGGTGGCGCGCGCGGGCCGCCCGCATCTGTCGCCCACCCGCGTGATCATCTCGATGCCGTCGCGGCCGGGCGCCTTTGCCGAATTTGTCTCAATTCCCGAACGCAATCTGCTGACCGTGCCCGAGGGCCTGAGCCTGCGTCACGCAGCGCTTGCCGAACCGGTAGCGGTGTCCTGGCATGCGGTGCGGATCGGGCTGGAGCGTCTTGGTAAGGCGGCCCCCCGCGTGCTCGTGCAGGGCGGCGGTGCCATCGGGCTTGCGGCGGCGCTGGTCGCGCGTCTGATGGGCGCGGGCAGCGTGCATGTGGCCGAACCGCATCCCGGCCGCCGTGCGCAGGTCGGGCGGCAGGACTGCATCGTCGCCTTCGATCCTGCAGCACATGATCCGGGCGCGGATGCATTCGACATGATCATCGATGCGGTTGGCGCGGTTGCCACGCGTCGCGATGCGTCCCGGCTAGTGCGGCCGGGCGGGGTGATCGTGCACGTGGGGCTTCTGCCCGGCAACGAAGGCTATGACATCCGCCGCATCACCCTGCAGGAGATCACGGTGACCGGTTCCTACTGCTACACGCCGCAGGATTTTGCCGCGGCGCTGGCCGCACTCGGGGCGGGAAAGCTGGGCGATCTGGCCTGGATCGAGGCGCGGCCTCTGTCCGACGGGGCCGCGGCCTTTGCAGATCTGGATGCGGGCCGGGTGGATGCCGCAAAGATCGTGCTGGAACTGGCCTGAGGCCGATCAGACCTCGGTATGGTAATGCAGCGCTTCGGTGGCCACCCATGACACCCGCAACTCGATCGGGGTCCCGTTATAGTCCAGCGCGATCCGCGTGATCTGCAACACGGGCGTGCCCTCGGCCACCCCCAGTTCCGCGGCACACCGACCCCGGGCGGCGGCGGCGACAACGGCTTCCTGCGCCCGGTGAACGGTCGCGCCGAATTGCGCCTGATAAAGCTGGTAAAGCGTGTTCGGCAGCGAGTCCGGCACGGTTTCCAGCGCGCCGAAGCGGACTGCATCCAGGATGACATGCTCGTAGATGATCGGCGTGCCATCGCCCTCGCGCACGCGGGTCACGCAGATCACATCCGCGCCCTCCGTCAGGCCAAGCGGCGCAATCTCCTGCGCGGTCGCTGTGCGGCGTTCACGTCCCAAAACGCGGCTTTCGGGGCGAAGCCTGCTGCCGTCGGCGCGGCGCAGGTTGAAGAAGCGAAACAGCACCGCATCGGTCTCATGGCTGGCGACCACCGTGCCCTTGCCCTGCCGACGCACCACCACACCCTCGGCCGCAAGGTCAAGCAGCGCCTTCCGCAACGTGCCGACGGCCACGCCGTAGTCTTCGGCCAACCGGGTTTCAGATGGCAGGTAGGTGCCCGGCGACCATTCGCCGGTTGCGATGCGGGCGACCATCAGATCGTGCAACTGTCGGTGCAGGGGCTGTGCGATGGGCCGCTGGGACATGCAAACCTCCGGAACACTGACGCCAACCCGTTAAACCGAAGCCCGCCTGAAAACCCAAGCGGAAAGCGGTGCGGGCGTTGACTTCCATCTAAACTATAAACTATATAGTTTTAAACCGCCACCGAATGTCCGCGTCAACAAGGGAATCCCATGACCGTCGTGCAGATCACCCCGGACGAGGCGATCCGGCTGGTGGTTGCGCTGTTCGCGGCGGCGGGCATGCCGCAGGCCCTGGCGCTGCCCGCCGCCCGCGCGCTGGTGCAGGCGGAACAAGAGGGGCTGCCCTCGCATGGTCTGGCGCGGGCGCCCTTCTATGCGGCACAGATGGTGACCGGGAAGGTGCGGGCCGATGCCGCTCCCGCGGTCACGCGCGATGGGGCGATCCTGCGGGTCGATGCCGGGAACGGCCTCGCCTTCGCAGCGATCGAGGCCGGGGCAGAGGCCGCCCGCGATCTGGTCCGCGAGACCGGAATTGTGGCGATCTCGATCACCCGTTCGCATCATTTCGGCGTCGCCGGGCAGGCGGTCGAACCGTTCGCGCGCCTCGGGCTGGTGGCGCTGGCGCTGTCGAATTCGCCCGCCGCGATGGCGCCCTGGGGCGGGAACCGCGCGCTTTATGGAACCAATCCGATTGCCTTTGCAGCACCGCGCGTACAAGGGGCACCGCTGGTGATCGACCTGTCGCTTTCGCATGTCGCGCGCGGCAAGGTGATGGTGGCCCAGAAGGCGGGTCAGCCGATACCGGAAGGCTGGGCGCTGGATGAGAACGGCCGCCCGACCACCGATCCCGATGCCGCGATGGCCGGCACGATGCTGCCCACTGGCGGCGCCAAGGGGGCGGCGCTGGCGCTGATGGTCGAGCTTCTGACCGCAGGTCTTGCCGGGGCGAACTTCGCCTATCAGGCCAGCTCGCTTTTCGACGATGCAGGGCCCGCGCCTAACCTTGCGCATTTCATTCTGGTGCTGGACCCCGCGCGCTTTGCCCTCGGCTTCACCGAACGGGCCGAGGCGATGCTTGCGGCAATCGAGGCGCAGCCGGGCGCGCGCGTGCCCGGTGCCCGCCGGATGGCCGAGCGGCAGGCCCGCGCCGCGATGCTGACCATACCGGAAACCCTGCACAAGACGCTTGCAGGCCTGCCCGCCGACTGACCGCCACATCCACGACCGAAAGGGAGAGCGACCCATGACCGCAAACATGCATCCCCACCTTCTTGTCCATGACAAGGCCGACAATGTCGGCGTCGTCGTGGTCGAGGGGCTGGAAGCGGGGACCGAGATGCTGTGCGTCTGCACCGAGGACAACAGCGATTTCCGCCTGACCGCCAAGGCCGATATTCCGATCGGCCACAAGGTCGCGCTCAAGGCGCTGACGGCGGGCGATACCGTGATCAAGTACGGCGAGGACATCGGCAAGATGGTCGGCCCGGCCGAGGTCGGCGGCCATGTCCATACGCACAATCTGAAAACCAAGCGCTGGTAAGGGGGCGATCCGATGGCTTTTGATTTCACGCAAGACACGGTCAAGGCATGGCGTCGCGAAAACGGTCGCGTGGGCGTGCGCAACCATGTGCTGATCCTGCCGGTCGACGACATCTCGAACGCGGCCTGCGAGGCGGTGGCGAACAACGTCAAGGGCACGATGGCGATCCCGCATGCCTACGGCCGCCTGCAGTTCGGCGAAGACCTGGAACTGCATTTCCGCACCATCATCGGAACCGGGGCCAATCCCAACGTCGCCGCCGTCGTGGTGATCGGCATCGAGCCGGAATGGACCCGGATCATCGTCGAGGGCATCGCCAGGACGGGCAAGCCCGTCGAGGGCTTCTGGATCGAGCAGAACGGCGATTTCGAGACGATCCGCCGCGCCAGCTGGAAGGCAAAGGACTATGTGCAATGGGCGACCGAACTGCAGAAGGAGGATTGCCCGCTGACCGATCTCTGGGTGTCCACCAAATGCGGCGAAAGCGACACGACGACCGGCCTCTCGTCGTGCCCGACCGTCGGGAACATGTATGACAAGCTTCTGCCCCACGGACTCTACGGCTGTTTTGGCGAGACCTCCGAGATCACCGGGGCCGAACATATCTGCGTCAAGCGCGCGGCCAATCCGGAAGCCGCCGACAAGTTCATGAAGACCTGGCAGGCCTATCAGGACGACGTGATCGAGCAGTTCAAGACCTCGGACCTGTCCGACAGCCAGCCCACCAAGGGCAACATCCTTGGCGGCCTTTCGACCATCGAGGAAAAGGCCCTGGGCAATCTGGAAAAGATCGGGCGGAGTTCGACCTACATCGACGTTCTGGAACCGGCGGAGGCACCCGCGAAAGGTCCGGGTCTCTACTTCATGGACAGTTCGTCTGCGGCAGCCGAATGCGTGACGCTGATGGCGGCGGGGGGCTATGTGATCCACACCTTCCCGACCGGGCAAGGCAATGTGGTGGGCAACCCCATCGTGCCGGTGATCAAGATTTCCGGCAACCCGCGCACGCTGCGCACCATGGCCGAACATATCGACGTGGATGTCACGGGCGTCCTGCGACGCGACATGACGATCGATCAGGCCGGTGATGCGCTGATCGAAATGATCCGGCGCACGGCAAACGGCCGACTTACCGCCGCCGAGGCGCTGGGGCATCGCGAATTCTCGATGACCAAGCTTTATCGTTCGGCCTGAGCGGCATCGCACGCGAACGGGGGGTGCGGACAGGCTCCGCGCCCCCTTGGCTGCGAAAGGATCGGGGATGACGCCTTTGCCTGGCTGGCGCCAAAGGCTCGGAACGTATGCTCCGGGGCTGTTGCTGAGCGCGACCATTGGTGCTGCCGCGAGTTTTCTGGGGGTGCATTACGGCGTCCCGGTGATGCTGTTCGCCCTGTTGTTGGGCATGGCCTTCAACTTCCTTCATGTGGAAGGATCGTGCCGCGTCGGTGTCGATCTTGCCGCGCGGTTCGTCCTGCGGCTGGGTGTGGGGCTGTTGGGCATCCGCATCGCGTTCGACGATGTGGCCCGGATCGGGGTTGGGGGGGCCGGGATGGTGGTCGGCCTGATCGCGCTGACCATCGGCACGGGTTTCGTCGTCAGCCCGCTCATGCGCCGGCAGTGGAGGTTTGCCTTGCTGACCGGCGGGTCGGTGGCGATCTGCGGGGCATCGGCGGCGTTGGCCATCGCGGCCGTGATCCCGCACAACGACAAGACCGAGCGGAACACGCTGTTCACGGTGATGGCCGTGACGGCGTTGTCCACCATCGCGATGGTCGTCTATCCGATCCTGTTTCAGTCGCTGGGGTTCAGTGACCTGCAGCAGGGGTTCCTGATCGGCGCCACGATTCACGATGTGGCGCAGGTGGTGGGTGCCGGGTTTTCGGTGTCGGATGCGGCAGGCGAAATGGCGACCATCGTCAAGCTGTCCCGCGTGGCCATGCTGCCTGTCGTGCTGGTGGTGATCGTGGTTGTCCTGCGGATGTCGGGGCAGTCGGCCGGGCAGGGAAGGATCCCGCTGCTGCCGTGGTTCATGGTGCTGTTTCTGGCGCTGATGAGCCTTGGTAGCGTCGTGGAGTTGCCTGACACCTTGGTGTCGAACGTCGACACGCTGTCGCGGGCCTGCCTGATCACGGCCATTGCGGCGCTGGGGGTCAAGACGTCGCTGAAGGCCTTGACGGCGGTGGGCGGCGGTCATCTGGCGATCGTGGTGATCGAGACGCTGGTTCTGCTGGCGGCCTGCGTGGCGATCTTTTCGATCGTTCCGCCGGTCGGGTGAGCCCGCGTCCCATGATGGGACGTTTCGCGGTGCCCTGCAGATCAACGGGTTAGCCTGGTCGCATTAACCCTTTGTTCACCACCGGCCCTCAGGTGCGCGGGGGCGGCGGTTCCAGATAGGCACTGACGGCGGCGGATGATCCTTTGGCCCAGATCAGGCCAAGCCACCGGTCGAAGGCCGCGGCGAACCGTTCGGCGCCCGCAAGATCGCCATAGATCCAGTGCTGTTCCAGCCATGCGCGCGGACGGGCGCGGGCCTCCAGCGCCGCTCGCGCAAGGTCGGTCCAGCGCGGATCGTTCGGTTCGATCACCGTGCCGTCCTCGCGCGTGCCTGCACACATGCGCGCCCACAGCGCCTCGACCAGTGCGAGGCCTTCGACGGGGCTGCCGGTGCGGAGCGCGTCGCGCAGGATCGGCAGGATGAACCCGGGATGCCGGGATGAGCCGTCGAAGGCGACGCGCCGTGTGGTATCGACGATGGCCGGGTTGGAAAACCGCCGGTCGATCAGGTCGAGGTAGGCGGCGGGCGTGATCCCCGGCACCGGATGCACATGCGGCAGAATCTCGGTCTCCTGCACCTTGCGGAACAGCGCGTGGATCGCCGGATGCGCCATGCAACTGGCGATGGTCGGCTGCGACAGCAGGTCGCCGACATTGGCGATGACCTGGTGGCCCGCGTTCAGGACGCGGATCTTCATCGTCTCGTAATCGTGGACATGATCCGAAAAGGTCGCGCCGACGCGGTCCCAGTCGGGGCGGCCGGCGCAGAAATCATCCTCGATCACCCATTGGCGGAAACTCTCATGGGTGACGGGCGCGCGGTCGTCGATGCCGAAGGCGCGCGCAAGGTCGAGTTCGCGCGGGCCTGTGGCGGGCACGATGCAATCGACCATCGAATTGGGAAAGCTGCACCGGCTGTCGATCCAGTCGGCCAGCGCCGGATCGGACAGGCGCGCAAGACCCACGACGGTCTGCCGCAGGATCGCGCCGTTGCCCTGCAGGTTGTCGCAGCTTTGCACGGTGAAGGGACCCCCATCCGCCGCCCGCCGCAGCGAGAGGGCGGCGACGATGGCGCCAAAGGCGGTGCGGGGTGTGGCGGGCTGCGCCGCGTCATGCACGATGTCGGGGTGGGCGGCGTCGAAATCGCCGCCCGCGTCGCGGTAATATCCGCCTTCGGTCACGGTCAGCGACACGATGCGGATCGCGGGGTCGGCCATCAGGCGGATCAGCGGGCCGTTGCCATCCTCCACCGGCACAAAGCCGATCATCGCGCCGGTGACTTCCGCAGCCGTGCGGTCGGGATCAAGTTCAACCAGCGTGGTCAGGCAATCCTGCGCCAGAAGCCGGTCGCGCATGGCAGTATCGGCGGGGCGCACCCCCGCCCCGATGATCGCCCAGTCGTGGCACAGCCCGTCCTGCATGAGCCGGTGCAGATACCACGCCTGATGCGCGCGGTGGAAGTTGCCCAGACCGATGTGAACGATGCCGGGGGTCAGCGCCTTGCGGTCGTAGTGAGGGCGCAGGATGGAGGGGGGCAGGCGGTTCAGCGTGGCGTCTGACAGGGGGATCAGCTCATCCATTGGCCACCGTCGACGTTGTAGGTCTGTGCCACGATGTAGTCGGCTTCGGCGCTGGCCAGAAAGATGGCCATGCCGGTCAGATCCTCGGCGCGGCCCATCCGGCCGTAGGGTACGGAGGCGCCCACCTCGGCCTTTTTCTGGCCGGGCTCCTTGCCTTCGTAGCGGGCAAAGAACGCGTCCACGCCGTCCCAGTGTTCGCCGTCCACGACGCCCGGTGCGATGGCGTTGACGTTGATGCCGTGGCGGATCAGGTCCAGCCCGGCGGACTGGGTCAGGCTGATGATGGCGGCCTTGGTGGCGCAATAGGCCGATACCAGCGCCTCGCCCCGCCGCCCGGCCTGACTGGCCATGTTGATGATGCGCCCGCCACCGCCCCGCGCGATCATGTGGCGTGCTGCGGCCTGCAGGGTGAAGAATGTGCCCGTCACGTTGATGTCGAACACGCGGGCGAAATCGGCGCGCGTGACCTCCACGATGGGGGCGGCGGTGAAGATGGCGGCGTTGTTCACGAGGATGTCGATGCGGCCCAGTTCGGTGACGGTTTCGGCCACGGCGCGGTCGATGCTGTCCTGCCGGGTCACGTCCATTTCCACGGCAAGCGCTGCCGGGCCGATGGCCGCCGCCGTGTCGCGGGCGCGCACGATGTCGATGTCGGCAATCGCCACGCAGGCGCCTTCGGCCACGTAGGCTTGGGCAAAGGCGCGGCCGATGCCGCGTGCCGCCCCGGTGATCAGGGCGCATTTTCCGTCAAGTCGCTTCATGCGATGCGCAGCCCTTCGCTGTCGAACCTGTGGATCTGGTCGGGTCGCGGCGTGAGGCCGATGCGGTCGCCGTGGCGATAGCTGACCTCGCCCGGCGCGCGGACGGTGATCATGGGTGCCAGACCCGTACCGTGGACGTGAAAGAACGTGTCGGACCCGAGGTGTTCGGCAACGCCCACGGTGCCCGTCCATGTACCGGCGTCGCCCGTCACCTCCAGATGTTCGGGGCGCACGCCGATCGTGTGGGCATTGTGGCGCGCGGCCTCGGTGCCGGTTATCAGGTTCATCCTTGGCGAGCCGATGAATCCCGCGACGAACACGTTGCGGGGCGTGTGGTACAGATCGAGCGGTGATCCGACCTGTTCGATGTGCCCCGCGCGCAGGACCACGATCTTGTCGGCCATGGTCATCGCCTCGACCTGGTCGTGGGTGACGTAGATCATCGTGGTCTTGAGCCGTTCGTGCAGTTCGCTGATCTCCAGCCGCATCCCGACCCGCAGCGCGGCATCAAGGTTCGACAGCGGTTCGTCGAACAGGAACGCCTCGGGTTCGCGCACGATGGCGCGGCCGATGGCGACGCGCTGGCGCTGGCCGCCCGAAAGCTGGCCGGGGCGGCGGTCAAGATAGTCGGTCAGGTTCAGGGCCGCCGCCGCCTGCGTGATGCGGCGGTCCTGTTCGGCCTTGTCGATGCCCGCCATGCGCAGCGGGAAAGCGATGTTCTTGCGCACGCTCATGTGCGGATAAAGCGCGTAGGACTGGAACACCATCGCCAGTCCGCGCCGGGCGGGCGGGATCATCGTGGCGTCGTGGCCGTCGATGCGGATCGTGCCCGAGGACACATCCTCCAGCCCCGCGATCAGGCGCAAGAGGGTGGATTTGCCGCAGCCGGACGGGCCGACAAAGACGCAGAATTCGCCGTCCTCGATGGTCAGGTCGAGGGGGGGGATCACCTCCACCTCGCCGAAGCGTTTCGTCACCTGATCAAGCGTGATCTGTCCCATGTTCCAGGTTTCCCTATTTGACCGCGCCGAAGGTAAGCCCGCGCACGAGTTGTTTCTGGCTGAACCAGCCGAGGATCAGGATCGGCGCGATGGCCATGGTCGAGGCCGCCGACAGCTTGGCGTAGAACAGCCCCTCGGGGCTGGAATAGCTGGCGATGAAGGCGGTCAGGGGCGCGGCCTTGGCGGCGGTCAGGTTCAGCGTCCAGAACGCCTCGTTCCAGGCCAGGATGAAGTTGAGAAGGATGGTCGAGGCGATGCCGGGGACCGCCATCGGGGTCAGAACATACAGAATTTCGGCCTTGAGCGTCGCGCCGTCCATGCGCGCGGCCTCGAGTATCTCGCCCGGGATCTCGCGGAAATAGGTGTAGAGCATCCAGACGATGATCGGCAGGTTGATCATGGTCAGGATGAAGATCATCGCGCCCTTGGTGTCGAGCAGGCCAAGTTCGATCAGGATCAGCCGGATCGGGTAGAGAACGCCGACGGCGGGCAGCATCTTGGTCGAGAGCATCCACAACAGCACGTCCTTGGTGCGCTTGCCCGGCACGAAGGCCATCGACCAGGCCGCCGGCACCGCGATCACGATGCCAAGCGCCGTGGAGCCGATGGCGATGGCCACCGAGTTCCACAAGTAGCGCATGTAGTCGGACCGCTCCTGCACCACGGCGTAATTCTCGAGCGTCCAGTCGAAGAACAGGAACACCGGCGGATCGGCGATGGCCACGGCCTCGGTCTTGAAGCTGGTCAGGATGG
>CAYYOE010000025.1:18686-20615 GCA_964473055.1 uncultured Rhodobacterales bacterium
TCCAGAGGATCGGGAAGAAGATCAGCGCCGCGACAAGCCAGGCAAGGCCGGTATAGGCGACACGGGCGCGGGTCGGGATGGCACGGGCCATGGCGGTTGCCTCACTTGTCCAGGTTCTTGCCGACCATCCGCATCAGGAAGATGGCGACGATGTTGGCGAGGATGACGGCGAAGATGCCTCCGGCGGAACCCAGGCCGACGTTCTGGCTCTCGATCACGCGCTGGTAGACCAGATAGGTCAGCGTGCGGGTGCCGAAGCCGCCGCCGGTGGTCACGAAGATCTCGGCGAAGATCGACAGCAGGAAGATGGTCTGGATCAGGATCACGACGGTGATCGCGCGGGCCAGATGCGGCAGGATGATGTGGATGAAGCGCGACAGGGCGCCTGCGCCATCCATCTCGGCGGCCTCGAGCTGCTCGCTGTCCAGCGACTGGATCGCGGTCAGAAGGATCAGCGCCGCGAAGGGCAGCCACATCCAGGCGACGATGATGATGATCGAGAACAACGGCATCTGGATCAGCCACTGCACCGGCTCGGCGCCGAAGAACTCCCACAGATGCGCCAGCAACCCGTTGACCGGGTTCATGAACATGTTCTTCCAGACCAGCGCCGCGACGGTCGGCATCACGAAGAAGGGCGCGATCACCAGCACCCGCACGATGCCTTGCCCCCAAATCGGCTTGTCCAGCAGCAGCGCCAGAAGCACGCCGCCGACGACGGTGATCAGAAGGATGCCGCCGACCATCTTGAGCGTGGTCACGATCGCCTCGAGGAAGGCATCGGAGGTCGCGAAGCGGACGTAGTTGTCGATCCCGACGCAGCAATCGAAGACGCCGCGCAGCGGGCGGTAGTCGAGCACCGAGAACCACAAAGTCATGATCAGCGGCACCAGCATCCAGACCAGAAGCAGGAAGACGGCCGGCGCCATCATCGTGCGGGCGGCGGATCGGGAATGCTGCGTGGCCATGGGTCACCTCGGGGCGGGCGGGGCGCGGGCGGGATCCCGCGCGCTGGCGGAACGCCGGGTTGCAGTCTGCGAAAGGGCCGGGCCGCATGTCACGCGTCAATGCGGCCCGGCAGGTGCTCGGGAGAGCCGTTGGGAGAGTGGGTCCGGACGCTCCCCGGTCCGGGATCGGGATGGCACGGAAGCCGGGACGGACGCCGACACGAATGCCTTGACGGGCGCCGGGACCGGAGCCTGGACCGGGGCGGGCGGAAACCCGCCCCGGCATCGCCTCAGTAGCCTGCGGCTTCCATTTCCTCGGTCGCCAGCGCCTGCGCCTGCGCCAGAGCGTCCTCGACCGAGATCTGGCCGGCCAGGGCCGACGAGAAGATCTGGCTCACCTCGGTTCCGAGACCGGCGAATTCCGGGATCGCGACGAACTGGATGCCGGTATAGGGCACCGGGTCCACGGTCGGATTGGTCGGATCGGCCGACAGGATCGAGTCGTAGGTCATCTGCGCGAAGGGCGCCGCGGCCAGATACTCCGCGTTCTCGTAGAGCGAGGTGCGCGTGCCCGGGGGCACGTTGGCCCAACCCTCGTTGGCCGCGACAAGCTCGACATAGCCCGGGCCGGTGGCCCAGTTGATGAAGGTCATCGCGGCTTCCGGAGCGTCGGACGACGCCGGGACCGCCAGCGACCAGGCCCAGAGCCAGTTGCTGCGACGCCCCAGGCCATTGTCGGGCGCCAGAGCGAAGCCGACGCGGTCGGCCACCTCGCTGTCATTGGGGTTGGTCACGAAGGAGGCCGCCACGGTCGCGTCGATCCACATGCCGCACTGGCCCTGCTGGAACAGCGCCAGGTTCTCATTGAAGCCGTTGTTGGCGGCTCCCGGAGGTCCGGCCTCGGTCAGCAGGTCGATGTAGAAGTTGAGCGTGTTGGCCCATTCCTCGCTGTCGAATTGCGGGGTCCAGTCCTCGTCGAACC
>CAYYOE010000026.1:0-13706 GCA_964473055.1 uncultured Rhodobacterales bacterium
AGATCGTCGTGTCGGTGACCAGCTTCGAGACCTCGTCCAAGGCCTTCAACGTGATTCCCCAGCGCGCCACCCTGCGCGGCACCGTCCGTACGATGTCGGCCGAGATGCGCGACCTGGCGGAACGCCGCGTGACCGAGATCGCGCAGGGCACCGCCGCCACCTTCGGCGGCACTGCGGCGGTCGACTATCGCCGCGCCTATCCGGTGATGGTCAACCATGACGAACCCACCGCCTTCGCGGCCGAGGTCGCCCGGGCGGTGTCCGGCGACTGCGGCGACGCGCCCCTGATCATGGGCGGCGAGGACTTCGCCTTCATGCTGGAAGAGCGCCCGGGAGCCTATATCCTGGTCGGAAACGGCGATACCGCCATGGTCCACCACCCGGAATACAACTTCAACGATGCTGCGATCCCCGCCGGGGTCAGCTGGTTCGTCGAGGTGGTGGAGCGGCGGCTGGCCGCGGCCTGATCAGCGGGCGTCTCGGACGCCCGGATCAGGCCTGCGCCTTCGGCTTGCGGGGCGCGCGTGGCTTTGGGGCGGGTGCCGTGGCCTTGGGCGCGGCCTTCGCTGCGGCGGCCTTGCGCGGCTTCTTCGCAACCGGGGCGGACAGCGCGTCTTTGGCGCGGAACCAATGTTCGTCCTGCTTGCCGTCGGGCCGCCCCTCGGCGAGCCAGAGTTCATAGGCTTTCGCGGCGACATGCGCCTCGTCGATCACGGGGGTGGTCATGGGACGGCTCCTTTTCCTCGGGTCGCGCGACCGCACCGCCGCGCTGCTGGCGCAAGCAAGGGTAGGGGTAACGCTGCGTCCGCTCAAGGTGTCGCTGCATTGCAGCGTAGATGCGTGGTCTCCCGGCCACGCCCTTTCCCTTGCACGCCGAAGCGGCTAGCACCGCGCCAAAGCCAATCGGGGCCCGGATGACCCAGACCACCACCGTCGCCTGCATCAAGTGGGGCACCGCCTTCGGGCCGGAATACGTCAACCGCCTGTATTCGGGCGTACGTCGCCACCTGTCCATGCCGGTGCGGTTCCTGTGCATGACCGACAACACGCGCGGCCTGCATCCGGATGTGGAACACCTGCCCCTGCCGGTGGAACCCTTCCACGACGCCATGCAGGCGGCACTCGCCATCGCGCAGCGCAAGGGTGCGATGCGCAAGGTCAGCCTGTTCCGCCCCGGCCTGATCCCGAACCTCGACGGCCCGGTGCTGGGCTTCGACCTCGACGTGGTCATCACCGGCCCGCTCGACGACATCCTCAACCACGCGCCCGGCACCGTTGCCATGCGCGCCGACTGGGTCGAGGCGCGGCGCGGCCGGCCCACCGGGCACGGGTCGGTGTTTCGCTTCGACCCCGCGTTGCACCCCTGGCTCTACGAGACCCTCGCCGCCGATCCGGCCGGCGAGGTCGCCCGCGCGCGGGGCAGCGAACAGCGCTACACTTCGACACGCGCGCAGGACAGGGGCGCCTTCGCCTACCTGCCGCCCGACCAGGTCGTCAGCTTCAAGCACGACTGTCTGGACCTGCCGCCGCTCAACTGGCTTCGCCCCGCCCGCCTGCCGCCGAACGCGCGCGTCGTCTGCTTCCACGGCCGCCCCAAGATGCACGAGGCCGTCGCGGGCCACCTCGGAAACCTCCTGCGCGCCTGCCGTGCCACGCCGTGGCTCCGGGATCACTGGATCGACCGTGCCCGCGCCGACCTCGGCACCGACTGGGCCTGATCCCTCCGGCTTCGATGTGGTCCAAGTATCCTCGGGGGGAGGGCCGCCAGGCCCGTGGGGGGCAGACAGCCCCCCGCGCTTCCTGACCGCTCTCAGCCGCCGGTATGGCTCATGTGGCGGCTGACCTGCCCATCCGCGCGCTGGCGCGAATAGTCGAAGTCGTGCCCCTTGGGCTTGCGCGCAATCGCCGCGCGGATCGCGCCCAGCAAGACGGCGTCGTCGGAAGACGCGCGGAGCGGCGCACGCAGGTCCGCCATGTCCTCCTGCCCGAGGCACATGTACAACTCGCCGGTGCAGGTCAGCCGGACGCGGTTGCAGCTTTCGCAGAAATTATGGGTCAGCGGCGTGATGAACCCCACCTTCTGGCCGGTTTCCTCCAGCCGCACATAGCGGGCGGGCCCGCCGGTGCGTTCGGCCAGATCGGTCACGGTGAAGCGTTCGGCATAGCGGGCGCGCAGGTCCGACAGCGCCCAGTACTGGCCCAGGCGCACCTGCTCTTCCATGTCGCCCATGGGCATGACCTCGATCCAGGTCAGGTCATGGCCTTCCTCGGCGCACCATTCGGTCAGGCTGAACTGTTCGTCCTCGTTGAAGCCCTTGAGCGCCACGGCGTTGATCTTGACCCGCAGGCCGACCGATTTTGCGGCCTCGATCCCTTCGAGCACCTGGTTCAGCCGACCCCAGCGGGTTACCTGGGCAAACTTGTCGGGATCCAGCGTGTCGAGCGACACGTTGATTCTCTGCACACCACAGTCGGCGAGTTCGTCGGCAAAACGTGTCAGCTGGCTGCCATTGGTGGTCAGCGTCAGTTCCTTCAGCGCGCCACTGTCGAGATGGCGCGACATGGCGCGGAAAAAGGTCAGGATGCCCTTGCGCACCAAAGGCTCGCCACCCGTGATCCGCAGCTTCTCCACCCCCAGCCCGACAAAGGCCGAACACAGCCGGTCCAGTTCCTCGAGCGTCAGCAGGTCGGCTTTCGGCAGGAACGTCATGTGCTCGGACATGCAATACACGCAGCGGAAATCGCAGCGGTCCGTCACCGAGACCCGCAGATAGGTGATCGCGCGCGCGAAGGGATCGATCAGGGGGGCGTTGTCCATGGACAGGAGGCTAGGCGCTTCGGCCTGTCCCATCAAGGGCCAGACCGGAGAGCTGTCGGCCCGCCTCGCGCCGCGCGAAGGGGGCCATGCGGGCACCGTGGTCGGCCAGGAAGGCACGGGTGCGTGGGGCGTCGTGCCTGGACAACTCGCGCAGCCACCAGGCCACGGCCTTCTGGATGAACCACGCCTGATCGTCCAGATATCCCGCCGCCCAAACCAGCACCCGGTCGCGGATCGTCAGATCCGCGGCCGAGGGGTGGTTCTGCTTGGTCCAGGGCAGCGTGATGACCAGCGCCGCGCGCCGGGTCCACAGGTGGGGCGAGGTCGTCCAGCCTTCGACCTCATCGAGGCGTTCGGGGCGCCAGACTACCCGCTTCTGCCCCGCGATCATGGCGTGGTCGGCCAGCGCCCAGCCGTCGAAATCCGGCAGCCAGGAAACGATCAGCCGCCATGCGCCGTCGTCGTCGGGCCGGATGCGCGCCTGTTCCAGGAGCTTGGCCGCGGCCACCCGCGCCTCGTGCACGTCCGTCCGCCACAGCCCGGCCGCCAGCGCGAGCCGGTCGTCCAGTGTCAGGGCCTCGCGCCAGCCCTTCGCCATGTCGGTGATGACCGGGACCGGCACGCCCAGATACCGGCGGGGCACCTTGTGGTAGGCGGCGGCCTGTGCGGCGCGGATTGGGTCGCCCGTAGCCTCCAGCGCGGCAAGGGCGGCCTCGGGTGTCATGCGGAGCGGGCCAGAAGCGCGTCCAGATGCACCCGGATCGTCGGCCATTCGGGCGCGGTGATCGAATAGACCGCCGTGTCGCGCACCGTGCCGTCCGCCAGGCGCATGTGGGCGCGCAGGATGCCGTCCAGTTGCGCGCCGAGGCGTTCGATCGCGGCACGGCTCTGGCGGTTCAGGCGGTGGGTGCGGAATTCGACCGCCAGGCACCCCCAGACATCGAAGGCCTGGGTCAGCATCAGCCGCTTCATGGCGGTGTTGATTCCGGTGCGCTGGACGGATGCAGCCAGCCAGGTCGACCCGATCTCTACCCGCGGGGCGGCGCGGTCGATGTTCATGTAGGTTGTCATGCCGACCGCGCGGCCACCCGGCGCCAGCACCGCGAAGGGGATCATGCTGCCCGCGGCCAGCAGGCCAAGGCGGCGGACGATCTCCGCCGGGATCGCGGCGGGGGCGGGGACTGACGTGTACCACAGCCGGTCGAGCGCGCCGTCGGCGGCGGCAAAGGCAAGGTCTGCCCCGTGGTCCTGCGTCAGGGGCGCCAGTGTCACGCGTGGGTCGGACAGGGTGACGGGCGCGATGGTGGTCATTCCACCGTGACCGACTTGGCAAGGTTGCGCGGCTGATCCACGTCGGTGCCCTTGGCCACCGCCGTGTGATAGGCGATCAGTTGGGCGGGCAGGGCATAGAGGATCGGCGCCAGCAGCGCGGGCGCGTCGGGCATCACCAGCACCTCTGCGGCGCCTTCACCAGCCTCCTGCGCACCTTCCGCATCCGTCACCAGGATCACCCGACCACCACGCGCGATCACCTCCTGCATGTTCGACACTGTCTTGTCGAACAGGGCGTCGCGCGGGGCGAAGACGATCACCGGCACGGTCTTGTCGATCAGCGCGATGGGGCCGTGCTTCAATTCGCCGGATGCGTAACCTTCGGCGTGTATATAGCTGATTTCCTTGAGTTTCAGCGCGCCTTCCAGCGCCAGGGGATAAAGCGGCCCGCGACCCAGGAACAGAACGTCCCGCGCCTCGGCCAGCCGCCGGGCGACCTCGGCCACGCGGGGGCCGAGGTCCATCGCATCGGCCATCAGCCCCGGCAGCGCGCGCAGCCGCGACAGTCCGTCGGCGAGGCCTGCGTCGTCCAGATGCCCGCGGTCGCGGGCGGCCTGAAGCGCGATCATCAGCAACACCAGCAACTGCCCGGTGAACGCCTTGGTGGACGCCACGCCGATTTCGGGGCCTGCCAGGATCGGCACAACCACGTCGGATTCCCGTGCGATCGAGGATTCGGGCACGTTCACCACGGCGACCGTCCGATCCGCCTTGTCCGACAGGTAGCGAAGCGCGGCCAACGTATCGGCGGTCTCGCCGGACTGGCTGACGAGGATCGCCAGCGTGCGGGGACTGACGGGCGGTTCGCGGTAGCGGAATTCGGACGCGATATCGACCTCGACGGGCAGGCGCGCGACCTGTTCCAGCCAGTATTTCGCCGCAAGGCAGGCGTAGAACGCGGTCCCGCAGGCCACCATCACCACGCGGTCCACGCCCGCGAAGTCGGGCAAGGCGGGTAGGGCGAGGGTGGCGCCGTCGTGGGCCACATAGGCCGTCAGTGACCCGGCCAGCACGGCAGGCTGTTCGGCGATCTCCTTCATCATGAAGTGGCGGTGGCCGTCCTTTTCCGCCAGTGCCGCGCCCGGCGCGATGGTGCGCAGCGCGCGGTTGGCGCGCCGCCCTTGGACATCCGTGATCTCCACCCCCGTCCGACGCACCACGGCGCGGTCGCCTTCCTCCAGATATGTGATGCGGTCGGTGAGCGGCGCCAGTGCGATGGCGTCCGACCCCACGAACATCTCGCCGTCGCCATGCCCGATGGCCAGCGGGCTGCCGTGCCGGGCGGCCACGATCAGGTCGTCCTCGCCCGCGAACAGGAAGGCCAGCGCCCAGGCGCCTTCCAGCCGGTCGATGGTGGCGAAGGCGGCGGCGACCGGGTCCATGCCTTCGCCCATGTGCGCTTCGGTCAGCAGGGCGATCACTTCGGTGTCGGTGTCGGTCTGGTGCGCGATCCCGCGCGCGGCGAGGTCGGCGCGGAGCCCGCGGAAGTTCTCGATAATGCCGTTGTGCACGACGGCGACCCGGCCTGCCATGTGCGGGTGGGCGTTGCCTTCGGTGGGTGCGCCGTGGGTGGCCCAGCGGGTGTGCCCGATCCCGGCGTGGCCGGACAGGGGGTGGTGCACCAGATGGTCGGACAGGTTGATCAGCTTGCCCGTCGCGCGGCGCCGGTCGAGCGTGCCGTCCGCGACGGTGGCGATGCCCGCACTGTCATAGCCCCGGTATTCCAGGCGCTTGAGCGACTCGACCAAGAGGGGCGCGACCTCGTGGTGGCCCAGGATCCCGACGATTCCACACATGGGTGCTACCCTTTCCGTGCGCGAGCCGCGCGCAGCTTGTCGAACAGGCGGGTGGCGAAGCCCGGCTTGTTGTCCTGCCGGGCGCGGGCCACGGCCATGTCGCCGGGGGGCACGTCCCGGGTGATGACCGATCCCGAAGCGGTCATCGCGCCGTCGCCGACCGTGACCGGGGCCACCAGCATGGTATCCGACCCGATGAAGGCGGCCTTGCCGATGACCGTGCGGTGCTTGGACACGCCGTCATAGTTGCAGGTGATGGTGCCCGCGCCGATGTTCGTGCCTGCGCCCACGTCGGCATCGCCGATGTAGGACAGGTGGTTTGCCTTGACCCCGTCGCCCAGCCGCGCCGCCTTGACCTCGACGAAGTTGCCGACGTGCGCGCCGTCGCCCAGTTCCGCCCCGGGGCGCAGGCGCGCATAGGGGCCGACCACGGCGCCGTCGCCCACGTGGCATCCCTCCAGATGGCTGAAGGACCGGATGCGCGCGCCCGATTCGACGGTCACGCCGGGGCCGAAGACGACGTAGGGTTCCACCACCGCGTCGCGGCCGATCAGGGTGTCCTGCGCGAAATGCACCGTGTCGGGTGCGATCAGCGTCACGCCCGCCTCCAGCGCGGCGGCGCGCGCGCGGGACTGGAACAGCGCCTCGGCCTCGGCCAGACCGGCGCGTGTGTCGATGCCGAGCGTCTCGGCCTCGGGGCAGAGGACGACGCCGGCGGTCAGCCCGCGGGCGTTCGCCTCGGCAACGATGTCGGTCAGGTAGTATTCGCCGGCCGCGTTGTCGTTGCGAAGCCCCGCCACAAGGTCGCCCAGCACCGCCAGATCGCACGCCACCACGCCGCTGTTGATCAGCGGGATCGCGCGCTCGGCCTCCGTCGCGTCCTTGTATTCGACGATGCGTCGCAGGCGTTCCCCCTCCATCACCAGACGCCCGTAGCGCTGTGGCCGGCTGTCGGTGTGAAACCCCAGCACCGTCACGTCCGCAGGCGAGGCGGCAAGGCGCTCCAGCGTCTCGTGCGTGATGAAGGGGGTGTCGCCGTAGAGGACGATCACTTTTCCCGACAGGCCGTCCAGAAGCGGCAGGGCCTGCTGCACGGCATGGCCCGTGCCCAGCTGATCTGCCTGGTGGGCGATCTCGACCCCCTCGGCGAACGCATGTGCCGCCGCCGTGACGGCATCCGACCCGTGGCCGGTGACCAGCACGATGCGGTCCGGGTCCAGCGCGCGACCCGCCTCGACCGCATGGACAAACAGCGGCACCCCCCCCAGCGGGTGCAACACCTTGGGCAGGTCCGAGTTCATCCGGGTGCCCTGGCCTGCGGCCAGCACGATCAGGTGGGTCTGCATGGCCATCCCCTCTGTCTGTCCCCGCCGACTTTCGTCGCGCCCTTCTACCTGTGTGCGGCGTGCCTGCAAGCATCTGTGCTGTCACGTCTGGCGACGGCAGGTTACAGGTGCCGGGCCGAAACCTGCGCGGAGGGCGCCCATGCGCACGCTTGTCTTCGACCTGGACGGGACGCTGGCCGATACGTCGGCCGACCTGATCGGGGCGGCCAACGCCTGTTTCGAGGCGCGGGGGCTGGGGGCGGTTCTGGACCCGGCCCGTGATGCCTTGACGGCGTTCAGGGGCGGGCGGGCGATGCTGCGGCTGGGGTTTTCGCGCGCGCTGCCCGGCTGGGACGAGGCGACGGTGGACGCCGAATTCGAACGGTTCCTGGGCTTCTATGCCGAAGGGATCGACCGGCACACGCGGCTTTATCCCGGTGCAGCGGACGCGGTGGAGGCACTGCGGGCGGCGGGGTGGGCGACGGCGGTCTGCACCAACAAGCCCGAGGGTCTAGCCGAGGATTTGCTGGGGAGGCTGGGCGTGCGCGGGCTGTTCGGTGCGCTGGTGGGGGCAGACACGCTGCCGGTGCGCAAGCCCGATCCCGCCCCCTACCGTCTGGCAGTGGACCGCGCAGGCGGGCGGGTCGCGGCGTCCGCGTTGGTGGGCGATACGGTGACGGATGTGGAGACGGCGCGGGCGGCTGGCGTGCCCGTGGTGCTGGTGGCCTTCGGGCCGGAGGGTCCGGGGATCGGGCGGCTGGGGCCGGATGCGATGCTGGCCGACTACGCGGCGCTGGCCGAGGTGGCGGGCGCGCTGGTCCCCGGTTCGGTCTAGGGCGGCGGCGGTGACGGGGGGCTGTCTGCCCCCCGCCGCAGTCCCGTCGGGCCTGCGCCCCCCGAGGATACTTGGACCACGTCGAAGCGGTGCCGGTCAGCGCAGGCGGACCCTTGCCTCGGTGCCGCGCGGGTCGAGGTCGTAGAGGTCGGGCCGGCTGGCCAGGTAGGCGCGCCACGATTTGTGCGGGGTGGTGGCGATCTGCGGACGTCCGGCCTTCTGGTGCAAGGCGTTGAGCGAGGTCAGCCTGAGGCTGCGATTGTTGGCCTTGAGCGTCGAGACGATCAGCATGTCGAATTTGTCCTGCTTTCCCGGCGTTCCCGGCGTGGCAGCCGGGGTTGGCGCCGAGGCCGTAGATGTTGCCGGGACCGGTGGCGCGGGTTGTGGTGGAGACTTCGGTGGGGCCGCTGCCTCGTGCAGGTCCGCGAAGACGTGGCAGGCCGCGCGGAATCGTTCGGGGGCCTTGGGTGTTCCGACCCCGGCGACCCGGCAGCCATGCTCGCGCAGGAAGAGGGCCAGCTGTGCGAAGTCGCCGTCGGACGAGGCGATCACGAATCGGCGCAGGCCGTGGGCGAGGGCCAGTTCCACCGCCTCCATCGCCAGCAGCATGTCGGTCCTTCCCGGGGCGGCGTCGTCGATCACCCGGCGCAATCCAGGCAGGGCCCAGCCCTTGAGTTGCTCGGCGCGGCCATAGGCGCGGGCGACGCGGATTTCGCCTTCGTTTCGGGCCCGGTCGAGGATGGCCGGTGCGAGCGACGGGCTGACGTTGTCGCCGTCGATCAGCAGCGCGACGTCGGCTGCCGCCCGCAGCCCGACCACGCCCGCGCCTGCAAACGATTCACCCTGTCTGACCATGACCCGCCCTGAATGTCGTTCCCGTCGATCGCACCACCGATACATGCCTGGGTGGCGGAATGATGGCGGCGGTTGACCACCGCGCCCTGTCGCGCCACCTTCGTCGCCATGAGCACACCCACCCGTTTCACCGGCAGCTTTACCCAGCAGGATCCGATCCCCGAGGACGGGATTGCTGCCGCAATGGCGGTGATGCGCCACGGGCGGTTGCACCGCTACAACCTTGCGCCCGGCGAGCTTGGTGAGGTGGCGGCGCTGGAGGAAGAGTTCGCGGCCTTCACCGGTGCGCGCTTCTGCCTTGCCGTCGCCTCGGGTGGCGCGGCGATGGCGCTGTCGCTGCGCGCGGCAGGGGTGGGTCCGGATGACGCGGTGCTGTCGAACGCCTTCACGCTGGCCCCCGTGCCCGGTGCGATCCAGTCCGTGGGCGCGCGGCCGGTCTTCGTGGAGACAACGCCCGCCCTGACGATCGACCTTGATCATCTGGCGGATCAGGCCCGTTCCAGCGGGGCGCGGGTGTTGCTGCTGTCGCACATGCGGGGCCACATCTGCGACATGGAGGCGTTGACGGCCTGGGCGCGCGGCGCCGGTGTCACGGTGATCGAGGACTGTGCGCATACCATGGGTGCCACCTGGAACGGCGTGCCGTCCGGACGACACGGGCTGGCGGGGTGTTATTCCACGCAGACCTACAAGCACATCAACTCGGGCGAGGGCGGGCTGATCGTGTCGGACGATGCCGGGTTCATGGCGCGGGCGATCCTGTTGTCCGGCAGCTACATGCTGTATGGTCGCCACCGCGCCGCGCCGCCGCCCGAAGCGTTCGGCGGCCTGCGGCTGGATGTGCCCAACATCTCGTCCCGCATGGACAACCTGCGCGCCGCCGTCCTGCGCCCGCAACTGGCGCTGCTGCCAGACCGTTGCCGGGCCTGGACCGCGCGCTACCGCACGGTTGAGGCGGGCTTGCGCGGGGTGGCGGGGATAGCCCTGGTCGACCGGCCCGCCGCCGAGGGGTTTGTGGGGTCGTCGTTCCAGTTCCTGCTGCAGGGGTGGCCCGCCGAACGGGTGGCCCGCCTCGTCGAGGCCTGCAAGGCGCGGGGGGTCGAATTGAAGTGGTTCGGCGCTGCGGAACCGCATGGCTATACCTCGGCCTACGGTCACTGGCGCTATGCGGCGCCGCCGCGGTTGCCGGCGACCGACGCCGTGCTGGCGGGGCTGATCGACCTGCGGCTTCCCCTGACCTTCGGCCTGGAGGATTGCCGGCTGATTGCCCGCATCATCGCCGAAGAGGTGACCGCCGCAGGCCCTGTTCGGGCCGCCGCGGAATGAGGGGAGTGCCCGCGGCATTGGCGGCCTGTCTGCTTGCCGTGCCGGTCGCCGCGCAGCAGCCCGAGTTCGACCCCGCCGCTACCGAGGCCTGTCTGGCCGCCGCACCGGCTGACGTGACCTCGTGCATCGGACACGCTGCCGACGCCTGCATGCTCGAGACCCAAGGCGGGCAGACGACTCTGGGCATGGGGGCCTGCCTGTCGGCGGAACTGTCCTGGTGGTCGGCGCGGCTGAGTGTGGCCGAGACCGCCGTCGCGGAGGTGTCCGCGGCGGTGGACGCCGAGATGCGGGAAATCGGGGCGCGCGCGCCGTCGCAGGCCGAGGCCTTCGAGGCCACGCGCGCGCCCTGGGCCGCCTGGCGCGAGGCCGTCTGTGACTGGGAACTTTCGCAGTGGGGCGGCGGCTCCGGCGGCGGACCGGCGACGGCGGCCTGTCTGATGCGGTTCACGGGGCAACGGGCGCTGGAGCTGGAGGGGTGGCTGGCCGAACGGGCGCGGCGGTAGCGCGCTTCTAGCCGACGTCGACGTCGCATAGTCCCTGCGTGCGCACGCCTTGCGCCCAGCCTTCGACCACGATCGGCGTGCCCGGGCCGTTCGACACCTCGAAGTAGGTCCAGCCGTTCTTGGGCCAGTGGCTGAAGAGCAGCGATTGCCGCGTCTGCGCGTAGCCGATCACCGGGCTTTGCGTCGAGGTCGCGGCGTGCAGGGCGAACCCCGGCCCGTTGTAGCCCCAGCAGGCGCCGCCGAATTCGTCCACCGTCGGGATCTCGATCAGCCGGTCGAGGGCAGCCTTCTTCGCCCACATGCCCGGCGTCGGTGCGCCTTGCGTGTTGATCCGGCACCGCTCCTCGTACTGCCGCATCAGGGCGACGGCCTCGCGGTCCACGGCCACGGCGCCCGCGTCGGACGTCCGGCACCCCGCGTTGCCGAAAAGTGACTGCCCCAGCGGGCTGGCAAAGCAGTAACCCGCGCGGTGGAACATCATGTTGCGGGTCACCCAGAGATCCTCGCACTGCGAACTGGCGGCAGCGGGGAGCGGGGCAGACAGGGTCAGGGCAGAAGCAACAAGGGCGAGGGCCATCGCGCGCATGGAACAGGTCTCCTATCTCGGGCGTTTCCACGGTAGCCTAGCATGGACGCACGACATCCCGGCAACGCCGACGGCGACCACCTGACGCGTCCGCTGCGACGCGGCGCTTCATTGACCCCCCGGGCGCGATGGGGGATAAGCGGACCAAGCCAGCAACGCCGCCCGTCAGAGGCGGGAAGGAGCCATAGCCGTGGACGTGCTTCTGGGTGAATACCTGCCCATCCTGATCTTCCTCGGCATTGCCGTGGGGCTGGGGCTGATCCTGATTCTGGCGGCCGTCCTGGCGGCCCCGTCCGACCCCGACCCCGAGAAGGTGTCGGCCTACGAATGCGGCTTCAACGCCTTCGACGATGCGCGGATGAAGTTCGACGTGCGCTTCTACCTCGTGTCGATCCTGTTCATCATCTTCGATCTGGAAGTGGCGTTCCTGTTCCCCTGGGCGGTCGCCTTCCCCACCATGACGGATACCGCGTTCTGGTCGATGATGGTGTTCCTTGGCGTGCTGACGGTGGGCTTTGCCTATGAATGGAAGAAGGGCGCACTGGACTGGGAGTGACGTTGCCCCGCTTCGGTCATCCTCGAGTCGCATTTGGGTGGCCTCCTGTTCCCATAGCCCTTCTGGACTGCGGACATGGATACGATCGCGCTCATTGTGTTGGCACCGCTGCCCCTGATGCTGCTTGCGACGCGGTCTATTGTCGCGAGTCGCGGCGCGCAGCATTGGCCACGCACGGCCCGTCTGCTGTGGGCCCTGCCGGCGCTGGGGTATCTGGGCTGGGCGGTGCTGTTCTTCCGGGACGTCCTGCGCGATCCGACAAGCCACAACCTCTGGCCCTTCGAGATCGCCGCGCTGCTGTTCTGGTGGGCGATCTACGCCGTGGCGCTCCGGCTTTTGTTCTGGATCGCGGAATTCCGGGGGCGGCGGCGCGCCGGCACCTGACCGCGCCGGATTCGGTGAGGCCGGAGCGGGACGAGGCGAGCGACACAGGGCACTGAAGACCACACCCGACGGTGCCGACATCCCAGGTCCGGCTCGCCACGGCATGGGCACCAGCCCGCCCTGTTCGTTGCACATTCTGCGGCCATCGTTTCCCGGATTGGCCAAGGGGAATATGATGTCTCTGCAGGTTGCACTTTACCGTCTCCATCGCCTGCGCCGCCTGATCACGCTGGCTTGCCTCATCCCGCTCGCGGTCGTGGCGCTGGCCTGGCTGGTCAAGGGGCCGGCAGCCTTGGCGCTGGTGCCGCTGGCCGTGCTGCCGCCACTGGCCCACGCGCTCGTGTTTCCCAAGGCCTGGACCGAGACAGTCGCGGTGTCGCTGACAGTCGCGATCCTGCTGGCCTTGGCCGCGACGATCGGACCGGGGGTCGGACCGGGCGGGCTTGCGCTGCGCATCCTCGGGCTGGCGGTGCTTGGGACGGTGCTGTACTTTCTCTTCATCACGCAGGTCCCGCGATGGGCCGAATTCGGTGCCCCACGCGCGATGATTGTCGGGGCCCGGCGCTGGTCGTGTCTTGATGCGGCGGCGCTGAAGCGGGCGATCACGCTCTATCCCGGGCGCAGCGATGCCTTCGTCACCTGCGGCCCGGCCGATGCGGATGGGCTGTTCGAGATCCGGTTTCACCACCGCATGGGTGAACCGTCGCCAGAGGGTGCGATTGACAGCGATGTGGTCATGCATGGCGTGGTGGTGACGGATACGCCCGAGCAGTTCGAGGTTTTGACGATCACCAAGGATGCCGAGGAAGTGGAGCCCACCCGGTTCGACTTTCGTCCCTGCCGGAGCGGCACCGTCGTGACGATGACCGAGCAGGGCACCCCGATGAATGCCGGAGATCGCCTTGGCTTCTGGTTGGTCGACCACATGGCCGACTACCTGACCGACGAGGTGGACCGCGCCGAGGGGCGGCCGATGCGCGCCAACCGGTTCCAGGTGACCGATCAGCTGATCGTGGCCATCGCCCGGCGGTTCTTTCCCGCGCCGCCCCGGTCGCAGGACCCGGGCGCGTCCGGATAGCGCGCGGCCGCGGGGCGAACCGCGCCCGGTCCGGAACCGAAGCGCGCGCGTGTCGCGTTGAACTCGGTCCCGGCTTGGGCTACCTCTGTCGCATCCGGTCGCGCCGCATCGCGGCGACCCGGGCCAGACCTCGGGAGACCCGACAGATGTCCGTCGCCACCACCGCCTTCGACGCAGGTCCCGACAAGGAGGCCGCGACCGCGCACCTCAACCGAGAGTTGCAGGACAAGGGGTTCCTCGTCACCTCGACCGAGGACATCGTGAACTGGGCGCGCACCGGGTCCTTGCCCTGGATGACCTTCGGTCTCGCCT